>NZ_JAUBQU010000217.1:0-5013 GCF_036701435.1 Microcoleus sp. Pol12A5 | reverse complement strand
TCAGCTTTAAGAATTCAGAAGTTCTTAAAGCTCGATTTTAACTGGGTTAATTGCATCATATTTAAGAGTTTTAAGAAGGGTTTTTTCAGAGAATAACTCAGGCACAAATATGATTTTATGTCAACTTAATTTAGATGCGTTTACCCTGCAACGATACCATTATCTGTTTTACCTAAATAAATTTCCAATGTACTGCCGTTTTACATAATCAGTCGCATCCCCTTTTTTATCTCCTGTCTCGTCAATTATTAGTAATAGAAGTCCTTGCAGTACATATAATATTAATTCTAATCGTTGCTTCCTTAATTATTGTACATCCCAGGGTTATTGTGTTAAAAAGTTGTGTGATGCTTGATGATTATTTAGCCCTATAACTTTCGCTATTAATGGTAGTGTTTTGCGTTTTATGTCCGATATAATACCGATATGTAAGTAATTAAAAGCTTCAAAGCTCCTAACTTGTGGAAATATGTTTTGGTAAATTTGACAGTATTCATCTATAAATTTGACTGCGGGTACTGGTTGAGGAGGCTCTACCATAGGACTGGCAATGCTTTTGGGGTGTGTCACTGATTATACTACCACGAGAGTGACAAAAGAGGGTTAAGTTTAGAGAGTAAAGTCAAGCTATCCATTTCAGGCATATTAAGATCGGTCACTATTCTATCTAGATTCGGATGTTGTTTCAACTTTCCAGCGCTTGTACGCAATTGTGGGCATAAAAAAGGGACCATTTTTCGGCGCTGATTTTTTTCCTAAATCTCTGGGAAAGTAGAAATTCTAAATAGGGTTCATCATCCACAAACAGTATTTTTGCTGACATATTAATTTTTAATTGACTCTTAAAACTCACAAAAAATTAGCGCTCCAGAAGGACAGAAGGAAAATGCAATTGAGCAATTTTAACTCGACTAAGGTGCTGCTTTCAATTACCCATTACCCATTACTCAATATTTTTTCTTGTCAATTTACTCCAGATTGAGTATTTTATTTTTGAGTGTATCAAAATTAACAGGCTTAGTAATATAGTCATCAGCTCCATAAGCCATTGCGGTTTGGTAATTTTTCTCATCTCCATAAGCCGTAATCATAAAAACTTTTAAATCGGGAAACTTTTCTTTGAGAATCCTTAGCAGTTCGAGCCCATTCATTCCTGGCATATTAATATCCGATAAAATCAATACGATAGACGCTTCATCCTGGTTCTCTAAGTATTTCAAAGCTGCCTCGGCTGACAGGCAAAAATGAAATTGAATTTTTCCTGCTTTGATTTCTTTCCTAAATTTCTGCTTGAACAGTGACTGAATATCTTCCTCGTCGTCTACAACCATTACTTTCATTTTTTGAAATCCTTAATTTCTGCTACTTTTTTTTGCAATGTGATTATAAACTCTGTGTATTTTCCTACTTCTGTTTCGACTTTTAGTGATCCTCGATGTTGCTGGACGATAACATCCTGACTGATAGAAAGACCTAGACCAGTACCTTCGGCTGGTGGCTTTGTAGTAAAAAAGGGATTAAAAATTTTATCGAGGACCTCTGGTTTTATACCTGAGCCATTATCGCGAATGCGGATTTCAATCGCGTCAACAAGATTTCGAGTTCTCACGTCAAGCAGCGGTGAAAAGTCTTCTCCGATTTCTTGTTTCTTTTTATAGGCTGCATAGCAAGCATTGCTAATAATGTTAAGAAAAACCCTGCCGATGTCTTGTGGCACGACCTCTACTTCGCCAATGTCATTGTCATAGTCGGTTTCTATGGTAATGTTAAAAGCAGCTTCCTTCGCTCGCATCCCGTGATAGGCTAGATTGATATATTCGGCTAATAAACTATTTATATCTGTAGCTTCCCAGTGACCGCTTTGTCCCCTCGAATGCAAAAGCATATTGCCAACGATTTTGTCTGCTCTTTGACCGTGTTGATTGATTTTTTTAAGATTAGCTGTGAGGTCGGTTAATAGCTCGGCAATATCCTCACTGGTTTCAGGATCTAAACGTTCGGCTTGATTTTCAATTTTTTCAAACAGTTCTTCGGTTAATTCCGCAGAAAGTTCTGAGAAGTTGTTGACAAAGTTTAAGGGGTTTCTGATTTCGTGGGCAATGCCTGCTGTTAAACTGCCCAAAGAAGCTAGTTTTTCTTGGACAACAATCTGATTTTGCATAGCTCTAAGATTTGCTTCAATCTGCTGGCGCTCTTCAATCTCGTTCTGCAATTGTTCTACAGTATAGCGGAGTTCAGATGTACGCTCCTCGACTTTGATTTCTAGTTCTTCATTAGCTTTTTGCAGTGCTTCTTGGGCTTGCTTGCGATCGGTGATATCGCGCACGATCGCCACATATTCTTGCAGATCCTGATTAGAAAGGGAAGCATCTTGAGAAAATCGGTCGGAGATGGCAACTTCCAGGATGCGCGAGTCTCCATCGGGCAGCTTGAGAGTTTGTTCGCTGCGACTGAGCCACTGCTCTGGCTGAGCCCCTAATCCGGGCAGTAATTTGTTCAGGTAAGACCCAATTAGCCTAGTAGTATCTATTCCGAAGACGCTTTCAGCAGCGGGATTAGTCTGACGAATGACACCATTTTCATCCAGCACTACAATACCATCTAGGGCTATGGTAAAAAGCTGTTCTGCTCCCTCTCGTGCCTCTTCCATTGAGACGACCTGGGGTAAGCTCGTCCAACAGGCAACTGCCACCCCAATAAAAGCAACTGTCACCAGTAGCACTACGAATAAATTCAATCCAACACTAGAGTTAGCATATAATTTGAAGCCAAAAATCCAGCCGACAGCAAGGGCACTGACGATCAGTAAGATTAAAACTACAACCTGAGACGCTACAAAATCTGGGATTTTGCCCTGGCTGCTGTTGCGGTAACGCCGAATCCACCACGAGGGATGGAAAGGGGCAAAAGCAATGCGACTTATCCCTGCCTCCACTGCTAAAACGCCAAGGGGAAAAAACAACCCAATGATAAAGTCTTGCCAACCCCAAGCCAAGCCTCCGACGACCAGAACCACCGCATCTACGACGAAAAAGCCCAGCGACCACCAAGGCCACCGAATTTCTGGCTGATCCCGCCGCAGCCATAGTGAGAGATGGAACATCATCAGGCAGACAACCAAGCCAACATTAGTAATCGCCACCAGCCGAGGCACATTTCCCCAAGCTAGACAGATTAGACTGAGAACCAAAACAAAGACCAGCCCAAATCCAAATACACCCCGTCGGGATACAACTGCGAATGTTGGCGAAATATGCCCATCTACGGCAAGTTGGTACAGCATCCGGGGGCAGTTGGAAACAATTGTCGCGCAACTCAGAAGACAGCTTGCGACTACTAGAAAGGTGACAAGGGTGGGAACCCAGGGCCCCCATAATACCTGACAGGCAGCTAATACATTCAAGAATACGTCATCTTTCAGGCCAGGAGCGGTGGCCAAGCGCATCATTACCCAGGAACCTCCTAAAATCACAGGCAGCATCCCCAGTGCGGAAATTTTGAGAAACTGCAAGGTTTTAGTAGGGTTGCGGCTATCCGCTACGAAACTGGCGGCGGAGTCACAGCAGTAGAAGATGTAGGTAGCAAAGTAAAACCATTTAGCCCAGTCAATAAAGGTGAATTCCGGCCAAATGGTGGGGAAAAAGCCGGGACTGTTTGACGAAAAAGCTAACCAGAATAGACCCTGAATGGAAAAAACGGATAGTACGCCGACTGTCGGTAACACGAAAAAGGCGTGCAGAATACTTAAGGCGCGAGTACCGCTGAATGTCAAAATGAAGGGTAGGAGCGTGAAGGTAATATTTAGTAAAGTTTCAGGACAGCTAAAACCTAAACTATTGAGGTTGACTTTGATGAGCTGCGTCAGTACGATCGCAGAAATTGGCAGTGTTGATACCCAGCTTAAAAAGTAGCCGATCGCTGCATAACTTCCCAGACCCGGATAATTTTTCAGCATTCGGGCGGTATAGTTGGGCGTTCCCCCAGCCATATCTGGGAAATACTCGCCGATGCGTTTTACCTGTAGATTGAGCATCATGCCCATGAGGATACCGGGCAACCAGACGAAGATGGCGCTAGGCCCGATCGCTGCTTGGATCGCTGTGGCGATGGTAAACCAATTGGCGTGACCTGTGAGGCCAAAGCCCGATGTTTCGACGGCACTCAGGCTTCGGGGTAGGCGCATGAGCGATCGCCTATTCAGATTTTCTCTTAGGGAAGGCTGAGTTGGTTCTGAGTGGTAGCCGTTTTCCGGCTCGTGTCGGATGTCTGTCGCCATCAATTTTACCTATTATTTTGGGATTTTGCTGTCGCGACCATGAGGTTCGGCTTTATAGCTTTTAACTTATTTCTGTTAAGCATTTTTGCTTGTTTTAAATTTTGGCAAAGCTGCCTTTCCCAATCCACCCTGAAAATCTATCTCTATTGATCTTCAATATTACCAGGAGTTACGCAACTGTCACAGCTCGGTGTACCAGCCCCAAAAATTCTACAATAAACATCGAACAAGAAGTTTTAGTTGCTCAATTAAATAACTTAATAGCAGCCAGTGTTTGATTTTATCTATTGTTTTACCATTTTTATCTGCTAAACTTTTGAGTACCTAAGCCACACAAGTTCATGACAAGCAATATGATTTGTGTTAATTCTAGCTTGACCGGAGTGGCAAGATTCTCTCCCGGTTAATTGCTTAAGTTCCCTAGAAAATTGCTCAATTTTCCAGCCAATAGCACACACATGAGTGTACGTTATTAGTTCGCTTCTTATTATTGAGTTTCGTCGTTAGTCGCGACTGTCAACTTGTCAGTGATCCGGACTGGTTAAGGTGATGGGATCGGGCGTGAGCAGACCCGATTCATTTGTCAGGTGCTTTAATCCTGTAGTTATTAAGTAGTCAGACAGAATTAATTACACAAATACATAGTATAATGATATTTGTGGCAAAATTATGAGTTAATTACAGTTTCATATGATGTTTATCAGAGAAATAAACCCTCTTTCGTCTAAATTGCTACA
>NZ_JAUBQU010000216.1:0-5062 GCF_036701435.1 Microcoleus sp. Pol12A5 | reverse complement strand
GCCGGGGTCTGGGAGGCTTGAAATATAAAATTTTCAAGGTTCAGTTGCGTCTGACTGCAATCAATATACCGTTTCAGCGATCGCCCCGTCAAGGGGGCAAAATTCCAATAGACCTCAAACTCTCTCCCACTAAAGCTTTCAGCATTTGCGTCTGACCCGCATGAGGTACAAACCACCGCAAACCCAGTCCTGGTAAAGCTCTGAGCCATTAAAATTCCCCCCTCCGTTCTACACCTACAGCCAGACGCAAAATCAGACCATAAAGATTGTAGTATCGATCGGTGTCCGGCCGCCAATCCGCTCGATCTTGCCCTGACAGCAAGCACACAAATAGTGAAACAGGATGCTGTCTTCTTCCGACTTAATCACCCTATTCAGACGTTGGCGCATCCGGGCGTACTCGGTATCCGTCACGTCGCAATGAAACACCGAATACTGCTTCCATTCCCCATAAGACTTGAGAATATTGTGAATCTTAGTGCGGCGCTTGTCCTCTGATATATCGTAGCAAACCAAAACAAACATAACTTTATTGCCCTCCCTATTTAAGAACCAAAGGCGGATACTTATCAACTTCACCCATCAAATACTTAGCCATCAACTTTAAAGAAAGTCTCAGTCCCTACGAATGCCCTTATCAACTTCACCCATCAAATACTTAGCCATCAACCGCCCTTGAATTTCAAAAGCTTCTTGATAACTACACAACTTTTCCATCACTGGATGCTTGAACTTTGACTGTTTCTTTTGTTCGTAAAGTCGCAAAAAATTGTGCAGCGCTTCTTTTGTCAAAGAAACCGCGCCACTCAACGGTTCTGCCGTAAAATCGCTAGGGGAAACTTTCTGCAAATTGATCGCTGTCAACACTACAGCATCAACTACCAAAGGTCGAAATTCTTCCATCAAATCCAGCGCTAAGGAAGGACGCCCATAGCGCTCAAAATGCAAATATCCCAAATACGGATCGAATCCCACAATATTCACCGCACTTTGAACATCGTGCCGCAGCAGAGAATATCCCAAACTTAACAGAGAGTTAACCGGATCTGTAGGCGGACGGCGGCGGCGAACTTCAAAGCTAAATTCCGGCACGCGAATCAGCCGATTGAAGCAGCCAAAATAAGTCGCACTACCCGCCCCCTCTAATCCTCGCAGAGAATTAATATTGGAAGTTTTATCAATAGAGGCGATGACTTGTTTCAATTGGGCGATGGGCTTTTCCAAATCCTGGGGAGAATATTTGCGTTGACATTCTAACAAAGTATTGCGGTAATTTTTGAGCTTTCCCCGTACAAACCCTCTAACTAAATGCACCGCTTGTTCCGATTCCCCAGCCGCTTGCCACTGAGCTTTTCGCACAAAGATATTTTTCGTCATCTCCGGTTCCAACCTCCCCAAATAACGTCCGTTTACTGTCAAAAAACTTAAAGGAATGTGACGTTCCAAAAGTTCCACAACCACAGCCGGCGAAACTGTAGCCCGTCCCAATGCAACAACGCCGTCAATCTTAATTAATGGCACGTCCAACAGATTTTTTTTGTCAGCTTTAACGGTAAGACGTTCGTCTACTTTGCCAATAAAAGCATCTTCTTGAGTAATGTAAACTGTTCCCATTGTGAAATCTCCTATTTGCAGATTAACTTGCTTCTTGATAGCGGTTGACTTTGGCGGCAGCTTGGGGCAGACATTGGGGAAAAAGACTGCATCCCTTACACCGAGAGGTGTAAACTGGTAAAGGGATATTTCCCGATCGCCAAAGAGCACCGACTTTTTCAATAGTTGCGATCGCATCCTGTCTCAAACCCTCAGAAATCTCGACTAATTGCCGCTGATGCGACTGCGCGTAATACACATATCCAGTCGCAATAGTTTTCCCCGTCATCTCCTCCAAACAAAGCGCTTGGGCGCAAACTTGCAACTCGTCGTTATCCCATTCCCCCTTCCGTCCCCGCTTGTATTCCACCGGATAAATCTCACCCTCAGCCGACTCAATCAAATCCGATTTACCAATCAGCTTGTAGCGCTCGGATTTCAGCCAAATCGCCCGAACCTGCCAAGTTTCATCGCGGTTAATTTCGCCCATCGTGTGAACGCGATCGTGCAAACTCGTGCCTTCAATGGTATACTGATTATCGGTGAATTCTCCAGCGCAAGACATTCGCCAACAGCGGTGAGCGCAATAGGAGTATTGGTTGAGAGTTGCGATCGAAATGTAATCTAAATCGTTCATGTTTTTGATGGTTTGTAGGAGATTGGTAATTGGAATTAATTAGTGATGCCCCAGTCCGCCAGGGGTTGAAACCCCTGTCTCATAGCTAAAGTCGGTTGAAACCGACTGAAGAAGTAATTTAATCATTGACGGGAGCGTCTAAGCCCCAACATGAACTTACCGGTTGAAACCGACTGAAGAAGTAATTTAATCATTGATGAGATTTTGCTCTTATCGGTAACAGTAAGCGCAAAGGTTGAAAGCGACTGAAGAAGTAATTTAATCATTCATACTTGCAGTCCTCTTTAGAGGACTTTAGCTTTGAGGCAGGGGTTTCAACCCTTGCCGGACTATGGGTTTTACGTTCAGTTATCAAGAACTCTTATTAACAACTATTCTTCGAGTCATTCCCATCCCCATCGGAGTTTTCCTCCCCACCCCGCAGTAAACAGCAAAATCAGCCAAAGCATTAATTTGCTTAATCACTAAAGGCTCGACATCTCCCAAAATCCGATAACTAACCTCCCCAACCATGCCGACAAAATCGCTTTGATAGTTAGTCAATCTTTCACTTTTGATATTGACAAATGTCGAAAAAAGTGCATCCAACGGAAGATCGGGAATTGCGATCGGGCTGTACTTATTCCACCGAGTGAGGAGACTGTTAAAAACGCAGTCTCTAGTAGGAATCACCGAATCAAATTTTCCCTGTCGAAAGGTAGTAGGAGTTGCAAAACTGAAGGCAATTAAGCGATTAGTTTCGGAAGCGCGATCGTACAATTGAGAGTAATCGCAAGCATTAGCCCAAGGCTGATCTACTTGGGGCGTTCCGAGAATCTTAGCAATCATCAAATCGGCGGGCCCGAGATGCCACGGCTTCGACGGATTGAGATTCAGCCAAAGATTAGTTAATTGACCGAATAAAGTGTCATCAAGCAGAGTAATCCGCCACCAACAGAGGGTGTGTTCTGGAATCGGTTCTGTGTGTTCCCATTGCAGGAAATGGTGTTTTTTGAAAGGGCATTTTTTAGTTTGCAAAGGGCTGAGGGTGAAGGATTTTTGGGCCGTGGCATCGTGGAGGCGATCGCCGAGTTTTTTGTCAACGGAGCTCACGAGGGTGAGAAAGAGGGCGTGCAGGTGTCTTCCGGTGAGGTATCCGGGGGGAATTGGGGCCAGGGGAAGGATGTTGAGGACTAGGCTGTGCGGCATATTTGGTTAATGGTTAAAAGAGGTTTGAATTAGCCGAGAGGTTTTCCCTGGTTTCTCGTTTTCTCATTTCTCATTTCTCGTTCCCAGGTTCTACCTGGGAACACATTTATAGAGGCTCTGCCTCCTATTAATCGGCCCGAAAGCGGTATTCCATACACGCCGGAATTTTGAGTTTGTCAAACTCGTAATATCGCCCTAGCATTTTGACATTTTGGATGAGGCTAACCGGAGGCATATTAACCACATCGTAGCTAATCACTTGATGGGAAAACATCACATCTAAAGGGTTGAGAAGATAGGGAAAGATGAAGTCGGTTTCTGAGGGCGATCGGTTGACTTCCTTCTGTTCTACAATTTCCACGGCTGCTTTGCTCATCCACTTTCCCAACCGTATCCACTTTGCCAGTTTGAGAGACTTCTCTGAGATTATGAAAAACTCAAATTTGCTTTCCGGCGCGATTTCTTTTGTTCGTCCAAAACCAGGGATATTTTTCTGGGTTTTCTCCATCTCAACGTGATAGTTGTTGTTGGCGTATTTCCAAGTATTGAGAGTAGAGGAGTGAGAAATAGAACGCCCCGGAGTAACATAAATCCCCTGTTGGTTGAGCGCCGTTAAATGCGGCTCGTATTTAGGAACTTGTTCGGGACAGAAATAGCGATAGGAATGTTCTTCAGAAACGGTGGTAGAATAGATTTCGCTATCCACCAAACCGAGGGCGTAACAAAGCGCGTAATTGTGAATTACCGGCTCTGTTTCGTAAAGTCTCCCTATCTCGCGAGTTGCAAAATAAAGGCTATCGTGCAACTCGATTTGACAGCGGTAAATAAAAGCCACTATTTTTACTCCGTAGGTGCAACTGCTTTCTTACCTTTCTTGCCTTTTTCAGAACTCTTTAAGATATGTTTCTGAGCATAAGCTGTTGATTCGGTATTGGCTTGAGTCAGCATTGCTTGCAGTTTAGTTTCATCGCTGGAAATCGATTTAACCTCTGCCAAAAGGCTATTAAAAGATTCGCCGAGAAAATCGCGGTGCGAGATGCACTCTCCATCCATCAGTTCAGAAATTGCTCGATTCGCATGAGTCAAAACATCATCTTCATTGAGAGGATCTGGGGGATTAATTTTGCCCGCAGCACTCATCAAATCGTAGATTTTTTGCGTCCACCGCAGATTGCTAACAATCTCGCCATCAGCAAAAATCACTCCGATCAATTCATTGCGAACTCGACCCGTGCGAGTAGTTTGCGCTCCGTAGTGCCGCGTTCGGAGAATGTTGTTGAAAACGTAGATAAAACCTGTTTCTGTCGGGTCTTTCAACGTTACAATGCTGGGAAAAAAGACTTGAGGCAAAATGTGGTCTTGACTGTTAATGCGGCTGGTAACTTCCCCCTGACGGCTCATTGTTCCACTTTCAAATGGTGCATTGAGGGTGAAATTGAGGTGAGAATCGTCGAAGGGTGTGATGGAATAAGCAGTGTCTACAACAACCTTGGATTTCTCAGAACCCGAATCGCCGATCGCAAAACCGTACAAAATACAATCAGGAGTAGTTTTGCTAAAATCGACGTTGTAGTCGCACTTTTCCCAGTCGCCAATTTTGTAATTTCGCAGCAACTCCCGTCCTGTTAAACGTTCTGGTGTAGA
>NZ_JAUBQU010000058.1:0-40145 GCF_036701435.1 Microcoleus sp. Pol12A5 | reverse complement strand
CTTTCGTTATACTCCCTCCATTTTCCACATAATTGACTACTTTTTGTCGATAGTCTAGACTGTAAGCCATTTTTTTATAATCAACTATTTTTAGCGATTTTATCATGATCTGACCTCGGTCTCACATTTATTTGAAATGACTATACGTACTAAGGCACCGTGCTGTCCCACTGTTAAAAAACGCGTTTCTCGACGGAAAAAATCTTCAAGATTAGCTGTTTAATCTTCTACCTCTTGAGTTTTTGAGCAACAGCTTGCCTTCTGCTAAAAGGCTGCTACTTTTAGCTGCACTGATTTTTTAGTCTAAACTACAGTTTTATAATCTCGAAACATCTCTTCAATTCCCATCCGCTTTTGGTAGGCAGCGATCGCACTCGCTTAGAGAGCCTAAATTAGTCAGGATAAACCAACCCTCCTGAACCGATATGCCCCGATATTTTCTTGGACATTTACAAGCGACATCCAATCCCCCTATCGGTTGAGTCTTTATGACTTTGACTCCAGGGAAATAAAGAGAAATTCCGGGAACCAATCCTACCTCCTTCAACGGCTGCCAGATTTCAGGTTCCGTTTCGATACAAAGAGAGCATTTAAGCCGTAAACAAAAATATACACCTCCCTCCCTGAGCCAGTTAGCCAGCTCGACTGAGCAAAATTCAGGCGTCTCCTAAAACCACTACTTTATAATCTTTCAATAGCGGTAAAATTTCTGCTATCGCATCCGTTTGTTCTGTCAAATTACTACTTCAAGGCTTGGGTAACAGTGACCCTGATAAAGGGATAGCTCTCTTCTCCCACACCAGGCTTACCGCTCGTCAAGTTTATATATCCCCATTGGGTGCGATCGATGACAATTGATAAAGTCTGACCCACTTGGCAATAAGTGGTTAACCAATAAGTTATCAGGGGATACCAAACCTGGCAGAGGGTTAAGTGAGGTAAATTCAAGAAACTTTGTAATTTCCGACGTCGGCAAAGGGCGGTAATCGGATAGGGAAACACTCGGTCTAATTGCTCCAACTTAACTTGTCTGGACGATTGCAATAGATTAAGCAGGATACTTAATACTAAAAACTGAGTACGAGTTAAGTGTTGTTGGAGATGCGTCTGATAAAATAGAGGTAACATAGTTTGTGATAGGTCGTCGGTACTGTGAACGGGCCTATCTTTTTTTACCACAAGTGGGTCTACGCCTTACCTTGTCTAGCTTCTAACCTGGTTGTCACCCCCCAGGTAGAAAGGGGAACATCGATATATCTGCATTGATCCGCCTACATCTGCAGTCAAAAAAAACTCCCTACAATATCGAACTCAACACAACCTCATTAGCAGCAATCCAATCATAAATATCCTGCAAAGCTGCTTCCGGCCCAATAAGAGGCCGCCATCCTGTTTTCTCCATCACCCGAGAAGAATCAGTAATAAAAATCGGAATATCCCCCGCGCGTTCCTCCAAAACAGGATGAATCCGAATCGATTTATTCGTAATCTTTTGGCACAAATCAGTTGTCTCAACCAAAGAAAGACTGTTGCTCAAACCGCCGCCAACATTAAAAATTTCGCCGTCAAATTCAGCAAAATGTTCTAACTGATAATTAACTAACCTCAACAAATCTTCAACGTGCAGTAAGTCCCTAACCTGCTTGCCACTGCCGCCAAAACCGATATAATTCAGCGACTTTTGAAAATAATGAGCCGCCACCCACAAACCGCAAACTCCCTGATCGACTTTACCCATTTGCCAAGCACCAGTAATTAACCCGCAGCGGTTAATAATTGCGGGTACATTGTATGCTTCCCTGTATTCCTCAATCAGCAATTCCGAAGCTAATTTAGTTGCTCCGTAAAGCGAACGGTGTCCTTTTAATGGGAAGTCTTCTGATATGCCCAACTCGGATATACCGGGTAAAGTTTGCTCAGGGGCGATCGCAAATCTATTCGGCAACTCTAACAGCTTAACAGACTTGACACTGGCGATCGGATAAACCCGACTCGTAGACAAAAACAGCAAACTCGCACCGGTTTGTCTCGCCAACTCCAAAATATTCACAGTGCCCAGTAAATTCGTCTGCAAAACGTACTGAGGCGAACTAAAACCTGCCAGTACAGAAGGCTCCGCAGCACAATCTATAATGCAGTCAGCATTCAGTGCAACTGGATCTAAATCCGCCGCTGTACGAATATCCCCGTAAACAAACTGAATACCGCAACTTTTAAGCCGAGGCAGATTCAATTCTGAACCCCGGCGACGCAGGTTATCTAAACAAATTATTTGCCATTCCGGGTGCAGTTTCTTCAGGCCAATTGCCAAACAACTGCCGATAAAACCCGCCCCGCCCACAATTAAAATTCTCTCAGGCATTCACTTTTATTTTTGCTATCTTTCTAGTCCGGTGGTAGTCGCCGCGAGAGAGATGTTTTTCCAGCCAGACATACAAGACAATAAACAAATATCGACTGCCCATCTCTTTGATTTTAAGCTTAGAAATACCCGCAGTCCGATTGTACCACCTCAAAGGAATCACCGTATAGGAAAACCCCCGGACAATTGCTTTTAATGGCAGTTCCACTGTCAAATTAAAATGATGGCTCAAAATCGGTTGCACGCCTTCAATCACTTCTCTGCGGTAAATCTTAAAAGCATTGGTGACATCGCTGTAGCGCAAGCCGAAAATACTTTTGACAAACCAGTTTGCTAAGCGGTTTATTGCTAACTTGTGAATTGGATAATCAACTATAAAGCCACCTTTGATAAAGCGGGAACCGAAAACGCAATCATATCCTTCTTGCAACTTGCGGTATCCTGCTACCAAATCGATGGGATCGTCGGAAGCATCAGCCATCACAATTGCTGCAGCATCTCCGTCAAATTCCGCCAAACCCCGGCGCACGGCAAATCCGAAACCATTCGGAGGTTGATTGTTGATGTATCTAACTGTGGGAAAAGTCTCAGATAACTCCTGGCAAATATCAATAGTTCGATCGACACTATTGTCATTCACAATCAAAATTTCGTGCGGAATGCCTTCTAAATCGAGCGTTTGGGCGATCGCCCGCACAGTACCGTACAAACAGCCCTCCTCATTGTGGGCCGGTATAATCACAGAAATTTTCACTCCTCATCCTCCGCGCAACTGGACAAACTGGTTGTCAACAGGATTATACACCCAAGCTTTGATTTCGGTTTGGGCGATCGGCAAATTATTATCCGACAAATCAACAGCCCACCTTGCATTATTGTATAACTTAGATTTTAAACTCTCAGCGATGTCGGGACTGTCCAAATTTACATAAGCGTTAGCAAAAAAAGATTTTTTATCGCCGACAGATAGCAGTACGATATTCGGCTGTTTGAAATTTTCTGGCCAAACAGCCCAACCTGCAGCCCTGACAGCAGCCTTTTTCGTAAGAGTCAAGAATTTATCGCTGGTTTGAGGTTTGTCTAAATAGCCGTAAACTTTCTCGGTATTAGAAATAAACTCTACATTTTTAGCTAACGTAATCCAACCTATTTTGTCGATAATAGCAGCGCCTTCTCTCACCAGCCAAGTTTTTTTGCTCAGCACCCTCAAACAACTTTCCGGCGAATTGTTGAAAAAATCCGACTGGTCCAGATAGTTAATTAACTGCAAACAATCTTGAGCGCCTTGTTTGTAAAGAAGTGCGGAGCGAGATTGGGCGATCGCCTGTTGAGAGTTAACAATAATTGTAGCAATTAACAGCCCTGCAACTACCCGATAAATAAATTTATAATTACTCTTTAACGTTGCTTTTGTTTCTTGATAATTACCTCGAACCAACAATTGTCCTAGCTGAACCACAGCAATTAACAGCAAAATCGAATTAGTCGTATATCTAGACGATTCGAGCGCGTGAATCGCCCCAAATTCTGCCCTACCAGCCGTAATAAACAGAGCCGATAAAACCGAAAATAAACCTATTGACAGCCAAGGTAAAGCCTCACGATGCTCGGTAATCTTTCTCCCAAAGTGGAATCCCAAAAATAAGAAACTTGCCAATATTAGCAATCCAACTAATGCTGAAATTCCAGGAGAGCGCACAATTGGCGAACCCAACAGACTCAAAAAGTAATCAATTACCACCAGGGGCTTATTCAACAATGAAATAATACTTGTTTTCCGACTGGGATGATAATCAATTGAGTAAACAACACAAGTTACAGCAAAGAGCAATATCCATATAATCAATCTTTTTCTTTTTTCTACCGCATTTCCTTCTAAAGCCGCCAGAGCCGGAATTGCAGCCCACCAAGACAGCAAGCCTTGCGCGAGGGAAAAACTAGCAATCAAGCAGAATAAAGCAGCAATCGATATTGGAATATTGTAGTAGGGACACGACAGTGCCGTGTCCCTACTCTGTTCGCTCTGGAGTGGTGCATCATTCTCAAGAACGGGCAAGATGTCCGTTTCACAAAAATTCAATGTTCTTGTGGAACGGGCATCTTGCCCGTTCCTAAATAGCTTATCGATATTGGTGCAACAGCTCTGTTTCATCCGATTAAAGATGGCGATAATATTAGGCAAAAATTTGCGATTTGAACTCAGCGCATAAACCGCAGCTACCAAACACAAATTGACTAAAAACCAAGCCAATTGAAATCCCCAAAGCCAGTTTTCTTGCTGAACTAGCGAGAAAAGCAAAATACAAGTTAAAATATTAGCTAAATGCCACAAATCATCCGCAACATTCTTAACTTGCATCGAGGATAACTTGTACATAGCGATAAAAGTTATCGCAGCCAAACCTATGCTGAGACACAACTGATAATTAATATTCCATTGAGAAGCAAAAGCCAAAATAGCAATAATTATTTTCGGAAAAAGTATGCGGTGGTTGCTGTGCACAGCCCAAAAATCGTTAAAAGTTACATTTCCCTGAGCTATTTTCTCAAAAAGGCTAGCTAACCTCCACTCGTCATCAACGGGAACGTTAACGCTAAAATTCGCTACAAATCCGATTAACAGGACAACAGGAATTAGATATAAAGTAAATAAGATGATTTTTTTCATGAAAGTGCGATCGCACTGATTGCCATCACCATTTTATATCAAACCCGGTTAAATAATTTTTATCAAGTTTGTAGTGAAGGCTTCACTCCTCATAGTTTAGGCATAGCGGGACTTGCATTCCTTACTACAAACAAGTTGAAAAACATAACACATAGAAACCCGGTTTCTTGAAGAAACCGGGTTTCCGAACAGCCTAAAAGCCTCGCGTTCAATTCGGTTAACCGAATTACTTAATAGTCTTGAACGTATCCATTTTCCCAGTAAATCGGTTGATAAACATCTGCAAAACACTCCGCTTGCCGATATTGATATTAGAACTCACGGACATTCCCGACTGCAAGTTAACCTCAACTTGATTTGCCTTGCCCTTATTCAAAACAAACTTCTGATTCTTGAGCTTAATTTTGGTTTTGAAAGCGTAGTATTTCCGCAGTTCAGTAGGAGGCTCAGCATCGCTGCTAATCTCTTTCACTTCACCCTCAGCAGTACCAAACTCCAGAGCCGGGAAAGCTTCTACATTCACTTCCACAGGAACGCATTGGTATTTGGTCAAGCCCAGTTTCTCTCTGTTAACTTCCTTCTCTGGACAAACGCAACTTTTACCTTTTTCGCAGTCAATCTTTTCTCCGTCCAATTGTTTGCCGTGATACGGTTCCAATTTTTCCCGCTTCTGTCTCAAAGCATCCAATACCAGAGCCACATTGCTGTTTTCCAGGTAAACAACTGCTTCCAGACCGTTGTCGTCATCCAAAACCTTGAGCAGCTTTTCAGTTTGCTGCGCTTCGTAATAAGCTTCTTCGCAGCGTTTTGGGCGCGGTTCGCCCGGTTTCAACACCGAATTAATAATGGATTGGCATATCGGATCTTTCGCCATATCCAACTTAGCTTTCTCCTTCGTAGAAGGCTTCAAATCAAAGATTACCCCCGATACCGGAGCCTTCATCACTTGAGTATCGCGGTTTTGTTGAGCCTTCTCTAGCTGAGCGTTCACCTCGGACAGCTTTTTCAGGTTTTCCACTTTGAAGCGGCTTAACTGAGAATCGCTGCTGGCAATTTGTTTCTGGTTTTCAGCAATTTTGGTATAAAGTTCTTTCGCCCAGGAATCCTTGGTGTTTTTCAACTGTTCTTCGGCGCGGGCGATGGACTCCTGAATGCGCGCTTGCTCTCCTTGCTGGCGCTGTATTTCAGCACTAATTTTTTGGATGTCACCTTGACGCGCGTTAATTTCACCGCGGCGCGTATTTATCTCACCTCGGCGCGTGTTAATTTCGCCTTTGCGGGCGTTGATTTCACCTTCGCGCTGCTTGATTTGATCTTGCTGTTTGAGAACGTCGCTTTGACCTTTGAAAACATCTTGTTCTTGACGTTCTTTTTGCAGTTCAGCGATGGCTCCTTCCTCCACCAGGGGGCCTAGTCTCCCCAAAATGCCTTGATTTGACTTCAATACTTGTTGGGATTTCGTCAACTGTTCTTCGGCCAACTCTTTCTGAGCCAAGGCTGATTTTACTTGCTCTTGCGAAGAAGCTAACTGCTGCTGAGCATAATTTAATTGGTTCTGGGCAAAACCTAATTGTTGCTGTGCCACTATCATTTGATCGCCGGCGGCTTTCTCAGCATCCTGAGCTTGCTTCAGTTGTTTTTCCAACTCCTGAACTTGGCCTTGAGCTGCGGCGACGCGAGACAGAAATTCCGATCGATAATTAACATAAAGTCCTTGCTGGGCTGCATCAAAATTTCCGCTAGCTCCCCGATTGAGGTACAGTTCGTCAATCAAAGCTTGCAGCACTTGATTTTGTGCCGCGAGGCTCTGTCTGTCCTTAATTGTTGATTCTAGGTTAGAAGGAACAGGGCCTTGAATTTTGCCGTTGACAACATCTTCATAAAATTTATTTTCCTTTTCCAGAGCTTCTTTAGTTTTCTGTATCGATGTTAAATCGGCACTGGGTGCAAGGGGGTTGAAAGTGAGCAGAGGCTGGTTTTTTTCCACACGATCGCCATTTTCAACGTGAAGTCTCACCACAGCGCCCGTAGCAGGTGCTTGGATGTCTCTAGCACCATCTTTGAGTTCTAATTGCCCCACCGCGGGGACAGCTTGCTCTACGCTAGCAAAATAAGCCCAAACTACAGCCGAAGTGGTCATCAGCATGATCATCCACAAAAACAAGTGCGACCAAATCGCTGGTTTTTCGAGAATGACTGGTTGCTCAGAAAGTATTAACGATTTCATTGCCATTTGTTAGTTCTCAGTTGTTAAGCGTTAGTGATCAGTTGTGAGTTGTTAGATATCAGGTATTCGATGACTCTTGTTGTTGGAAGAGGCAGTAGTAGCGCCCTTTAAGAGCCATTAATTCTTTATGAGTTCCCCGCTCGACTACAGAACCTTGATCCATCATAATAATTACATCAGCGTTTTGGATTGTAGTCAGGCGGTGAGTAATGAAAAACACCGTGCGCCCGGCGAAAGCTTCTGCTAAATTATTGCAAACTTGGCGTTCGGAATGGTAGTCGAGGGCGCTTGTAGCTTCGTCCAAAATCAGCAGTTTCGGGTTTTGCAAAATCGTGCGGGCGATCGCCAAACGCTGCCTTTGACCCCCAGAAAGCGACGAACCCCGCTCTCCCACCACCGTATTGTACCCAGCGGGTAAGCCCATGATAAAATCGTGAGCCACGGCTAATTTTGCCGCTCGCACAATCTCATCCGTACTTGCATCGGGATTGCTCAGAGCAATATTTTCCTGCACAGTACAGTTAAACAGCAAAGTATCTTGCAATACCACCCCTAGTTGGCTGCGAAGCGAGTACAGTTCCACCTTAGAAATGTCGTAACCGTCAACAAAAATCCGACCCGACAGCGGCGGATAAAGACGCTGCAACAGCTTCATCGCCGTACTTTTACCGGAACCGCTTCCCCCCACAATTCCCACAAAACTGCCAGCGGGAAATTCCAAATTCACATTCGCCAATTGCAGTGGGCCGCTCTCCAAGAATCGGAAGGAAACCTCCTCATAGGTAACCTGCCCTTGAATTGCGGGCAGCGGGATATTGCTGCGGTCTTCCTCGCTGGTTTCCGTCGGCGTATCGACCACATCCTTGAGCATATCGATCGACATCGAGACTTCTTGGAAACTCTGCCACACGCTCACAAAACGCAGCAGCGAACCAGTCACGTTCCCGGAAATAATTCGGAAAGCAATCAACTGACCCAAAGTAATCTCATTTCCCAGTACCAAATAAGCTCCTACCCACAACTGAGCTAAGTTACCCACCTGGTTTAAAAAGCCGCTAACCGTACCGGCCGTAGTCCCCGTGATAATTGTTTTAAAACTGGCTGTAATGTATTTTGCATAGCGGCTCGACCACTCCCATCGGGATTTCAATTCAATATTTTGAGCCTTAACAGTTTGAATCCCGCTGACTACTTCCACTAGATAAGATTGAGAGTCAGCAAAACGGTTGTTTCTTTGTTTTATCAGGCGCAGCACCAGGGGATTGATTAGAACAATCATCAGCCCCAGTATCGGTACCACTGCCAAAGATACAAAAGTTAGCTGCACGCTGTAGGAGAGCATAACGGCGACGTAAACCACCGAAAATACTGCATCGAGAACCACTGTCAGAGCTGTACTCGTCATGAATTCCCGAATCTGGCCCATCATGCTGAATTTGTAAACCAGATCTCCCACGCGCCGGTTGTCAAAGTAATTCTGGGGCAGCCGGAGCAAGTGGTCGATTACCTCCGCACTCAATTTGACATCGATGCGGTTTGAGGTGTCTATAAACAAAAAGGTACGCAAACCGTTGAGCAGTCCTTCAAACAGAGCAACACCTAACAGAAACGCCCCCAAAATATCCAAGGTGTCAATGCTGCGCTGACCTAAGACTTTATCAATAATTATTTGGCTGATTAATGGGTTTGCAAGACCAAATAACTGTACAAAAAACGAAGCGAGCAACACCTCAAAAAATACTGTCTTGTGTTCCATCAGCGCCGGCACAAACCACCAGAAACTGAACTGCTCTTTTTGTTCGACTTGCGGAGCTTGCAGCAGCAGGACTTCTCCTGATTCTCCCCAGATTTCTTTAAACTGAGGTATCCGCTTCCGCATCAGCCCCTGTTCGGGCGTGGCGAGCACCAATTCTTGCTCGGTGATGCTGTAAATAATGGCAAAGCTATCTTGCCATTTAATCATTACGGGGGCTTTGATGCGGTTGATGGCTTCTGCTGGCACTTGCGCCAGTTGGGGCGTGAGGCCGATGCTTTGGGCGATCGCCCCGCAGGCTTGCAGACTGATAGAACCAGCGGTTTTTAACTGATTTTCTAGAACTTTGCGGATGATATCTCGACGAAATTTAAGACCGAAATACTTGCTCAACATCTGGAAGCAAGCTAGCGGACCGTCAATCTGCCCTTTAGCGCGGAAAACTGGGTATTTCGCCGCCGCATCCTTTGGTTGGCCGCTTGCGGGTTCTGGGGGACGCTCTGGGCCGGGTATAACCTCGATGAATGCTCCGCCGGGCGGCTTCTGCCCTGGATCTACTGTATCTGGCGTGCCATTTAATGAGTCTGTTTCGGGTTGGGGTTCTGGGGGTTCCCGGAAACCGACCAAGCGAGCGCCGAGGCGGCCTTCTACTTTTAAGGATTTGGCTGCGTTTTCCACAGAGAAGCGGCTGCCGGTGGGAAAGTCGCCCAAGACGCCGCTGCTGACGAGCCAAACTCGATCGCCATCTAGCTCTTTGGCGAGGTCTTGAGTTTTTTTGTTGCCGTTTGGCACGTTGACAACTTTCGCGTCTTGCCAAGCTTGTAGGGTGAGTTCCTTGAGATTGGAAGTCCCGTCGGCTTGGCGCTGCAATTCCAGGCTCAACAGTTCAAATACTTCGCTCAAGGAACAGTGTTCGCGAAAGGCTTCTCCAAAGGTCGGCTGTTTTTCCACTACGCTCAGGAAATCTTCGGCAGGTAGGACGATCGCAATTACATCTGTAGAGGCGATCGCCGTTTCGCAGGGAACTCCCCGGAGCAAGCCAGCCCAGCCGAGAATTTCCTGCGACTGCACCAAGCGCAAACTTACGTGGCGCTGCGATCGCTGGTCAAAGCCCAGCAGCCGGGCCTGCCCTTGATAGATAATTGCCACCTGAGTCGGCATTTTTTCCCGTTCAAACAGCGGTTGCCCCGTCCGGTAGCCTAACAGTTGGCATTTAGCCACCAAGGCTGTGAGAGCGGTCTCTGAGAGCCGGTCAAAGGGAGGTGTTTTAGCTAAGAAATCCTGAATTTGGGAGAGGGAAACAGCGGAAGAAGTCATCCGATTTTAGATTTTAGATTTTAGATTTTAGATTGAATCCACAGATGAATCCGGAGGCTTTTTGTTAGGATGCTACGCTTTTTAAAGTCTCCACGGATAAATCCGGGGGCCCCAGACGAAATTGCTTTCGGTCATGATATTGAAGACACGGAAGAGAGGGGCTGTAGCGGGCCTATTTGCGATATCTGTTCGGCGAGCCAGCTTTCAAAGAGTTCGTTAATCAAGTGCAGCCGCATCGATTCATCGAGCTGGGCCGGCATGAACTTTTCTAGTCGAATAATTACCATCCATTCTGCCAGAGGACGTGGCGTCCACAGTTGATTTGGCTGGCTGACGGACAAAAGTTTGCTGATTGCCGGGTGGGGCTGCGAGAGCGGTACTGGGCCCAACAAGCCACCTGACTTGGACTCTGGCCCTTCGGAATAGTCGCGGGCCACTTCAGCAAAGGTTTGTTCCCCTTCGAGGATGCGAAAGTAAAGTTCGTTTGCCAGTGCTGGATTTTTGGTGCGTACCAGGGAATAGACTACATGGTCTAGGCTGGCTTTGCGGGTTAAAAAATAATTATCTACTTTAGGTCTCCAAGTGGCTTGCTTAAATTTTTCGATCAGCAAGGGCCTGACGGCCATCTCTTGAAGTTCTTCTTCCGTCATGTTTTGGCCGCGCAGCCAAGCTTCTTTGGCTTCGGGGGCTGTCAGTTGGTGTTGTGCCAGAAAGTTCTCGACGGCGGATTTGCGTTCTTCGTCGCTGCAACTAAAGGATGCGATCGCTTGGTCTACTATTACACCGCGCAAGAATTGCGGCATTAACTGATACCGCTTCAGGAGCGATGGCATATCCTGAGCTTGCAGTAATTTATCGCCTATTTGAAAAAGTCCTGTCATTTTTTTATCTCCAACTGACTTGCGCTTCCCCTTTTAATTTAGCTGTGGCAGGAAAAGAGCGACAACCACTAACCCCTCGATTCCCCGATGATAGCAGACCGTCAGTGGGCTAGCGCTATTGCTGTCTATTTCTTGACGCTCTGCCTAGCGAGGGGTTCCCCGCGGGTCTCATAATGGTAACCGGGTGCGAGAGTGGGAGAGTGGGAAAATCTTTACTTCTGCCATCTTCCTTTTTCCCTCAACATCCATCCGTTAAATCCCGTACACTGCTTAGTTGCTGAACTTCCTTCTTCCTTCACCCTCGGAATAGTTTTTCAAAGAGTGTTCCCAGTTGAGTCGAGCAAGCGCGACTGTCGAGATATTTCGGGTTTGCCACCATTTTTTGCTGAATTCGATCGCGGTAGTGCCGGCGCAGTTCTGGGTTGTTTCCCAGTGCTGTGCTCAGATCTAAATAAGAGTTCTCGCTGTCTGCTACCAGTTCCGGAAGTAGCAGTTCTTCGATCACTGCGGCTGATTGTCGCGATCGCCCTGTTTGGCCTTTTCTTACCACTACAGGCAACCCCACCAACAGCGCTTCTGCCGCATAGCAGGCACTGCTGTATGGATAGGAGTCTAAATATATATCAGCCAATTCCAGACATTTTATGTAATCTGCGCGAGATGGCAGCGCTTTAATCACAACTAAGCGCTTTTTGTCAACCCCAAATTCGGCAAAGAGCGATCGAATTTGGTTGTAAAAAGGCACCGTCGGATAGTTTTCATTGCCGGAACTAAAGGGATACAAAACTAAAATAGAATTTGGTACCGCCGCAATAATTTTTGCCCAATTTTCTCTCAATTCTGGGATAATTGTAAAAACTTGAGCGCCGGACATGAACACTACAGATTCCTCAGTTGCTCCCCAACTGCTACGAGTCGGTTCAACTATGGCAGGTGCCGATCCTACACTATAGCTTAAACAAACTCCCGATCCTTTTAAAGTAATTAATTTTTCGCGATACTCTGCTGCTGCACCTGCGGGCAATGTCAAATCTCCGGCCATGAAATAATCGATATTTCGGGCGCCCGTGGTGGCGGGGGTTGATGCACCGCTAGCTATTTGCACCCGTGCTAGTCGGTGCAAGCACAGGAGGGCGCATGGCTCAGAAGTGTTGGTAATATTGGTGCAGATTAGCAGAATATCTAAATCGTGCGATCGCATTTCTCGGACTTGCTGGGGCAAATCTTCTGACAGTTGCACCAGTTTGTCGGCGCAACTTTCGCAATATTTCCCCAGTCGTTCGTCTTGTACCTGGAAATAGTACACGATAATTTCAAATTTGGTTCTGTCTAAATATTCAAAACTCGGAATTGCAGCACGAGTCTCGGATTCATCACTAATTTTATCAAGCAAAAAGCCAACTCGAATTTTAGTTATTTCTGGTTCTTTTTGAGGAAAATCCCATTCTATTTGACAGCCGGCATTTTTCAAATAAAATTCCAGAATATCATTTCGTTGACTCAATATATTGAGCAGATTTTCCTCGCTCAAGTACAAAGCTTGGAAGCTAACATTTTTCGCCGCCATAAAGGCCGCCAAATAACGCCACACTTCTGAATCTGGAAAACGGGCGATATTTCCAGCGACATACTTGATTAACTGCTGCAAATATTCAGAGTACCTTTCTATTTCCCAGTTTTGTTTAAAATAACCGGGAGACTGAAAGATAAATTTCAAAAAGTCGTCAAAAAACCACTGGGGAATTGCTGCATTTTTATACTCAAGTGGCAACTGATAAGCGTCGCGGTACAGCATCGCTGCGAGGAGATATTGAATCTTATCGGCAATTTCCCCTCCTTCAGCAAGTTTGGAGGATAACTGCTGGACAAAACTTTGTTCTTCCTCAGTTAAAGTTTCATTTTTGAGGGCGCTACCTAGGAGCAATTTATGAGCTTGCCCCGTGTCTTTGAAGTAAGCATTTTCTAATTTTTTAGCTGGCAAATTCAGCCAATATTCAGCTAGCTGTTGGCGGTATTGGCGCAGCACAAGAAGAGGCTGTTTTGAGGGAAATTTATTGTATTGCTCAAGCATTGCTGACAATTCCGATAAGCTCGGCTGGGTTCTCAATGCCAACTTTTGGCGGATTGTCTGTTGGATTTGTTGATCCAGGAAACTGTAATCAGAACTATTTAGTAGTTTTTTGTAAAATCTGACTACATCTTTATGATTTTCCCCAGCCGCGAAGTTTTTCCAAGTTTGTTGTTCGGGATGAATCCGCAGTGACGACAGTTTTTCGTCTACAAATCCGATATGATAGTTCCCCATGATTCGCCACCACATATCTAAGTCTACATACTGAGATAATCCCGAATCAAATAATCCTATTTCTTCAAATACTCTGGCGGCAATTAAGACGGTACTCGGTTCGCCAATTTTGTTTATGGGGTTGCTCAAGCAGTTAGTATCTGCCAGTAATTCTTTCCCGGACTGAATAGATTTTAAATTAGACCAACTTTTATGCAAATCTTTAATTGATTGGGAAGCTTTCCGCAAAATCGGGTTAGATTCATTTTCAGCTATGGTGATGCCTCGCGCGGAGAAAACCATACCTATTTCAGGGTTTTGTTGGGCGACGGCGACCATTTTTTCAATACATTCTGGTGCGAGCAAGTCGTCTTGAAACAAAAACTTGATGTATTGACCTTTTGCTTGGGATATGCAAAAGTTCCAGTTTTGTGATAAGCCGTAGTTGCGGTGCAGTACAATGCGGAAATCGATTGAGGTTTGGGATTGGAAGGATTGGGCGATCGCAACTGTTTCGTCTGTAGAACCGTCGTCGGATATAATCAGTTCTATGTTAGGGTAGGTTTGGGCCAAAGCACTTTTGATTGCTTCCCCAATAAATGCTTCTCCGTTGTATGTCGGAATGCAAATGCTAACCTTCGGCTGCCCGTTTTGTAGTTCTGCTGTGGATTGATTTTTTTGCTGTGATGGTGGCAAGTCTGCCCTAAATTTGGCAGACTTCGGTTGGGCTGTTCCTGACAGAAGTATGCTTTGAAAGTTATCGGTAATCTCGGCAATATATTCGAGACGTTTTTTAATTTTATTACCTGTAACTTGCGGGTGGAGTAAAGTCTGAATTTCCTCAGCAGCTATCGCTCCAATTTGCTGAGCTTCCCGGTAATTGTTGAAGACATGACGCATTAAATCAGCAGCGTGATCGACATCCGGTTCGGCCCAAACATTGCCTTTTTTGTAAGGCCCGCAATCTTTCTCAATAGGGATTAACTTATACTTGACTAAATAGCTATTGCCGACATTCATAAATTCTGTATTTGATGAATAGCTAGTGGCAATTACTGGTTTCCCGTAAAACATGGCTTCAGCCATTGTTAAGCCGAATCCTTCGCAGCGGTGCAGCGATACATAACAGTCGCAATTATAGAGCAAGCCGTTAAGTTTATTTTTGGACAAATACCCGTCTAGATGTTTGATATTTGAATTATTTGCTATGGCTGAGTTTAAGGATGCTTGCGCCGCTAAAAATTTGTGGGAATTAGAAGATTTGATTACCAATAATACGCTGTTATCTTCGCCAAAAGCTTGCTTAAATGCTTGAATTGTCGCTAAAGTATTTTTGCGCTCGATGCGGCTAGAAAAGTCGAAGACAAACAAGAAAATAAATTTATTTTTCGGTAAGTTCAGTGCTTCTCTGTTCAGGGAAGGTGCGGGCAGAGCAATACTAGGCATGATTTTGATGACGGGAATTGGCGAGACTGCTGAAATTGCCTCTGCGCAATAGTTGCTGTAAGTCCATATTTCGTGAAAGTGATTAAATGCTGGCTGCCATTCTGGGGGAAATGCGGGAAGTTCCCAAGCCCAAAAGCCGATATTGTATTTGTTTTTAAAATAGGTGGAACCTGTATGTTTGATAAAGGTTGCAACTTCATCGGCGTTGACTTGAATTAAGTTTACAGGATAGGGATTATCTGGGCTAAAATTTTGATAGGTGGTGTCTTTCTTGCGGTGGGGACTGCGGGTAAAATTGTTTAGGGCGAAGGGAATCCCAGCGGCTTCTGCAGCCCTAATATTGGCTCTGACACCTTCTCCTATGCCAAATTCGCCGTTGATGTAGCCGGCGATGTTCATTCCTCGAATATGGTTCATAGTTTCTAATGTATTTAGGACAGTGTAGTGTGGTTTTTTTGAGAAAAAGCAGAATTAAGCAGCTCAATTGCGCTCAAAAAGGTAGGCTAGAGAAGAAATTATAATTTGGCCGAATATTTGCTAACATATAGCAATCATGGAAGAGTTGTGAATAAAATTTAAAGGAAACGCTCTTAACGTAGACCAAGAGAAGAGAAAAGAAAAAAAGTTCGCAACTGAGATTTTAGTGCTTGACAAAGATAGCGATCGCCATTGTATACTGGCATCGCAATGCTAACCTTCGGCTGGTTGTCTGTCGGCATGGGTGGCTCTGTTTTATTTTACGATAAACTAATCAGGAATTTTAGACAAAGTGAGCGATCGCGCCAACCACGACTTCTTGAAGCTGCTACCGCCGGATGCTAAAGTCATTGTCGAAATTGGCTGCGGTACGGGTGCGACGGGCGAACAGTACAAACTGATCAATCCCCATTGTCAGTATATTGGCATTGAATGCGATCGAGAAAAAGCTAAAATTGCAGTCGATCGGCTAAACTGGGTGACGGTAGCCGATATTGAAGAAATTGCCCTCGAAAGTCTCGAAATCGCTCCAGGAACCGTCGATTGCTTAATTTTCGGCGACTTGCTACCTTATCTCAAAAACCCTTGGGAAGTCCTCAAGCAGTACAGTGGTTTGCTGAATCCAGAGGGGCAAATTCTCGCCAGAATCCCAAATGTTCAATACTGGCGGCGAATTGTCAATCTGCTGCGCGGACATTGGGAAAATCCCGACAGCAAGATGCAGCACTGGTTTACCCTAGAAAGTATTAAATCATTATTTGCTCAAGCCGGATTGCAGGTTTATGAATTTCAAGGGAAGGGACACAAAACCGAAAATTTTGTGCACTTTCAGGAATTACTGCATCCAATGGTAAAGGCTTTAGAGCTCACATCGAGCAGTTTTGCTACGGAAACAGGTGCTGAACATTATATCGTGCGATCGACAAAATCGACCGTACCTGCACGCAGACTTCTGATTCAGACTATCATTATGGCTCCTACCGGGTGCGATCGCGTGCGAGTTTTGGAACCGGACAAATTTAGCGCCACAATTCCCGGTGTCCGCACCGTATCCGGCGTAAAAACAGCAGGATTAATTCCCCCCCTGCCGGAAGAAGAAAAAGTTTTCATCTGGCAGCGGACAATTATGCAATATCCCGGCTATATTCCCCAACTCAAAGAACTGCTGCAACAAGGCTATTTAATAGTAGCTGAAATTGACGACAATCCCATCCGCCGCCGCGAATATGCAGATAATAATTACCTCAGCTATCGCGGCTGTCACTGCGTTCAAACTTCTACAGAACCCCTCGCAAAAATTTTGCGCCAATACAATCCCAATGTGGCTGTATTTCCCAATCACTTAGCTTATCTACCTCCGCAGCGAATTTATCCGGTAGAAGATACTGTCACAATTTTTTTTGGTGCACTCAACCGCGAAAAAGATTGGCAGCCGATTATGGCAGCGCTAAATCGAGTTTTAGTCGCACACAAGCACCGGATTCAAGTTAAAGTAATCCACGACAGAAAATTTTTTGAATCCTTGAAAATACAGCAAAAAGAATTTGAACCGTTTTGCAGTTACGATCGGTATCAAGAAATCATGTACAGTTGCGATATAGCTTTGCTGCCGCTTGTTTCCAACCCGGTTAACGAAACGAAGTCCGACTTAAAATTTATTGAATGTGCAGCGCGGGGAGTAGCGGTGCTGGCAAGTCCGACTGTGTACGAACATTCGATTGTCGAAGGTGAAACAGGATTGATTTATAGATATGAAAAAGAGTTTGAAACTAAACTAAATTCGCTGATTTCTGACACTTCTCGGCGCCGGGAAATAGCCGCGAATGCTTACGAATGGGTGCGCGACAACCGCTTGCTGTGCGGGCACTACCGGCAGCGGCGAGATTGGTACTTACAGATGCGAGACGAGTTGCCACGTTTAAATGCTGAGTTGCACGATCGCCTGCCGGAGTTATTTGGTGACTAAGTGCGGTAAGATTTATAGGGTTATTGTGCGATCGTTCTGTTTTATTGTTTAATTTCTAATTGTTACTCCACACCAATGCGAATTCTCTTCACTATTGCTCACTTTTACAATCCCAGCGGCGAGGGGAAACACGCTTCCCAGCGAAATGATCCGCAACCGCGACTGAATGCTTTAACCGCTTGCGTGACAGCGCTGCAAGCTTTGTACGGCAAATCTCAGTCCATGATTGACATTAGCGAATGTGCAACTATCCCAGCAAATCAATCTCAACAGCACGAAATTGACATTGTTATTTGCACTACTCAAGGTTATCATCTGTTGCCTCAACTGCCAGTGCAACCTAGATGTTTTATGCACCACGCTACCAAATGCGAACCGCTGCTTTTGGGGTTTGAATGTCAAGCAGTATTACGGGCGTGTCTTAACAAATACGATTATTTCTGTTATTTGGAAGATGATTTAGTTCTGCACGATCCGTGGTTTTTTAGTAAATTAAAGTGGTTTACGCATCACGGGGGAAATGGGAATTTGCTGCAACCTAATCGCTATGAAATAGCGCCTAAAGGTGCAGTGTTTAAAGCATATGTTGATGGTGATTTAGCAGATTCAGCGACTTCTCAGTTTCAAAATGTAGAGGAGCAGCGGCAGTTAATGGGAAAAATCATGGAACAAACAGTCGCTTTTGAGCGGGCGTTGAATCCTCATTCCGGCTGCTATTTTTTGAATGCGGAACAGATGGCACACTGGGCTAAGCAGTCTCATTTTTTGGATAGGGATACTAGTTTTATAGGCCCGCTGGAAAGCGCGGCGACTTTAGGGATTATGCGAACTTTTAGAGTTTACAAGTCAACTCCTGCTTATGCTAATTTTTTGGAGGTTCAACATTTTGGAACGAGTTTTCTGAATTTGATTGGTAATAAGGTGAGGGTGCCGGAAGCAGGATGAGTTAAGATATTCAGGTAAGCTGCAATTCTTGAGAGGTAGCGTGACCCCGGCAACCGAAAAGATTGTCCTTCCCTCTCCCTTCCCCGACCACACGAAATTGCCAGAGGAAGATGGCACTTTCGGAAAGAATTTTCAGGAGCATCCGCAGAGCATTATTTTGACTGATTCTCTTGGGTCGGTATTGCAAGAGCTTCATCCCGATGGGCAATATGCTATAGGGCAAGACTGCGGCATCTACTGGCGAGAAACTGACCCCCTTGAAAAGGGAGCAGAAGCTCCAGACTGGTTCTACGTGCCGAATGTGCCACCAACACTAGGAAATCAGATCCGTCGCTCTTACGTGCTGTGGCGGGAATTCATGGCTCCGATGATTGCTTTGGAGTTCGCATCAGGAGATGGTTCACAAGAGCGGGACACAACCCCACTATCGTACTCGGAAGTTGGAGCGGCGCAAAGACCTGGGAAGTTTTGGGTATATGAGCGGATCATGCGGATTCCGTTTTATGGCATCTATGAGATCAATAGTGGCAGGCTGGAGGTTTACAACCTGAACAATGGGTTTTACCAGCAGTTGCTTCCGAACGATCGCGGTCATTATCCGATCGCGCCAATGGGCGTAGAATTAGGACTGTGGCAAGGCAGTTATCAAAACCAGACAATGCTGTGGCTGCGGTGGTGGGACAGCGAGGGCAATTTGCTGCTGACAGGTACAGAACGAGCTTCCTTAGCAGAGCAGGCTTTGAGTGCAGAAGCCCAAGCACGGCGGGATGCCATCCCTCGGTTGTTGGCAATGGGATTGAATACACAGCAAGTGGCAGAAGCACTCGGTTTATCAGTAGAGGAAGTTAGGCAGCATTCACAATCTTAATGTTGGTTTTTATTAATAAGAAGTCAAAACATCGCCGATTTTAACTGTGCCGCTGTTGATAATTTTGGCTAACACTCCAGTTTGTGCGTGACCGAATTCCTGTTGCAGTAAACTGAGTAGGGAAATATCCCGATCGCCTGTTTCGGGATTCACTTCTATATTGACGCAGCGGCCGATTCGTGCTGTAACTTCTATGCGCGCCGTGCCTAATTGAAACTGTTTTCCGATCAACTCAAATTCTGACCAAGCTGCCATACCTTCTAGCACAATGTTCGGGCGAAATCTGGCCACGTCAATGTTTTGAAGAGCGATTTCTGTTAATTGGTCTAATGTGGCTTGACTGAGTAAAGAAATGTGTACGGGTTCTCGATCGGGATAACGAGTTTCGCCGCTGCTGTCGCCGACTAAGTGCAAAGGTGCAAACTGCGGGTGTCTCGCTTCTTTTGTGGGTTCAATTGCCGCCAAATATTCTGTGAAAAAACTGCCAATGCGATCGCGCCCCGCTGCTGTGTTCGTTTCTGCGGATAACACTTCAACTCCTTGACGCTTGACGGTTAAAACCGTCGTTTCCGGTTGATAATCGCATTCCAAAGCTGCTAACAGAGGCCAATCATTTTGAACGGCAAAATTTTTTTTGCTCATCCAAGGCACATTATCTGCGGGCATCTTTGCAGCTTCAATATTATCTGCAAACATTAAGGCAAAAGCTCGATCGCCCTTAATTCCGTGTCCTGCTGTTAAAGCAAACTCCGACATTGCTTGCGGTGTCAGCCCTTTAATTGGATAAATAAATAACTGTTTTATTGTTGCTACTGTCATATTTTTTTTAGCCCTGCTTCAATTTAAACTGAACTCTTGTCCCCCCCTTACTAAGGGGGGCTAGGGGGGTCGAAGCTATTTTATAAACATTAATAAAATTGCTCTACAAACCGGATTAAGCTAGCAATTCATAGCGGCGGATATCTGGAGGCCCAACGGCCAAACCGTCTAACTTCTGCACTGCGTCTTGAATGTGAGTTGAACCGAGATGTAGTTCGAGCAAATCTGCACTTTCCCACTCTTCAACGAAGGTAAAATCTGTGGGATCGGCTTGATTTTGCAGGAGTTCGTATTTGATGCAGCCTTTTTCTTTGCGAGTGGGTTCCATAATACTCAGCAGCAGAGATTTAAGTTCTGCTACTTTGTCGGGAAAGGCAGCGAGGCGGGCGACTACTCGCAAGGTTGTTTTGGACATAGGACAAAAAGTCACAGATAGGACGATCGAATTTACCGATTTTACTTACCAAACTCAGCAAAACACGATTTCACTTAAAATAACCTAAAGAGGTCGATCGGTCAACGGCACTAAAATTAGTCCAGGACGCGCTCAAGTCTCAGAAACCCGGTTTCTTCCCAAATTCTTCGCCACCAACCGCAGAGCGTCGTAGAAACCGGGTTTATTGGTATATTTTGGCGAATACCGGAGCTACTCAATCTTTGGGATAAAATCGCTTGTTTTCTGTAGAATATTCCCAGGCGAGATCCTCCGGGTCTTTTTCACGGCTCCACTGAGCAAACTCCGGCTTAAGTTTCCACTTGCCGATCGTAGTTGCGTGAACTTTGAATCGGCGGGAGAGTTCCGTTTGGGTAAAAGAGATTTTGGGCTTTTGAGGAGTCTTGGTTTGAGTAATGGGGAATAAATTTGGTTTTTTATCTTGTGCTTTTTCCCGATTTATGGGAGGCTCTTGAACAGCTATTGTCGCATTAAGTGTTTCGCTTGGAGTGACAGGTGGAGCTATTTGAAAATAATACAAAATTCCGCCTTGTTCTGTCACTTCAAAATCCGCTGCAAACTCAGAGGCTCGTTCGTCCAGATACTCTTGAACCTTTTCTCCGGGGAGTTTTGCATTCATCGCCAAATCCAAAGCCGTAACTCGCCCTTGATTTTCCTTGATTAACTTGTAGAAAACCGAGTCTAAATGAGCGAGTTTGTGTTTTTGTTGCTGCTGGTAGAGCCTCCAAGCCCAAGCAATGCCCGCTGTGGTGGCGATCGCCCAAAACATTGTTCCCGACTCGAAACTGGCAACCGCCGTCAAGGAAATAGGCAAAAGCAGGGTAAGATATCCCCAAATGCTTCCCTTCTTTAGGTTATTGCTGTTTTTGACCATAGTTCCCAAACAGGTACGTAGTTTAGCTTAGTAGAGCGTGTCCGAATGCCGCGAAAGTTTTTCGACAGTCGATATATCGGCTAATCGCTGACGCACTCTACGACAAAATCCCAGAATCTACTTTTTTTGCAACCGAGGGTTCATGTACTTTTTTCGCAAACAGATTACCATCCTGCTGATAGTTGTTGCTTGCTGTACGCTGACGATTAGTTGCAGCAATAGTCGAGCTGTCCAGTGTACTAAATTTACTGAAATTGTCAACAAAGGCAACGCTCTCCTTGATGTTAATAAAGACAGCAACGATCCTGCAACGACCGACAATTTAGCTAAAAATTTGAACCTGATAGCGAATGAACTTGAGGCTCTGCGAATAACAGATAAAACCCTCAAAGAAATTCAGGAGCCATCGGTTAAATCTTTCCATGAAATTAGTCAAGCACTCGGCGACATAAGCAAAAGTCTTCAGGCTGGAAATCTTGCTTCTACAAGTATAGAAGGTCGAGAGCAAATCCAAGCTGCTCAAGCAGATATTATTAGAGCAGGCCAACAGGCCAATCAAGCAGCCGCAAATCAAGACGCTTTGACTAGCAAACTGATTAATTATTGTAAGAGCGATCGCTAAAGGCTAAGAGTTTTGAGTTTTGAGCTGGCCACGCGAACCTCAACAATCCACGGGGGTGAATGAATTTGAGGAATGCGTCGCCTTCACCTACTATCTACCCCTTTGCAATTACCCAATTTTTAGTGATGAATTTCTAGATTCAAAATATAGCGGCCGAGTTGTACTTTCTCCGACCACAACTCGTATTCTAACTGCAAGTGTCCGGGTTCCGGCTTTCCTGTCAGCGTCAAGTTGCGGGTGAAGTTGCGGAGTCGCAACTGTTCGGGAGTCGCCAGCGATTCGCCCTGAAGCCAATAACGGCTCAGGCCGTACATTCCTCGTTCCCAGCAGTGGCGGTAACTGTATTTGCCGTTTCCTTGCATAGTCATAATGACTCGATAGGGCGAAACTTCTAGCCAGAGCAACCGGGGTTTTGTAGTTGGGGGCAAAATTGTAACTGGCTCGGCCGATTCGTCGGAACAGTCGGAAAATTGGCGATCGATTATTGCTGGTTCGTGTAACAACAAGTGAAAGCGATCGCGGTCTTTTTGATAAAGCGTACCAGCGGTTTCAACAACTGACCACAATGGTAAATCTGTGGATACCAGCGATAAACTTACAGGCTTGCGGTGATGCGTCAGCATAAACAAAAGTGTAGGAGTTGTTGTGGATCGGGGGGTTTGAGATTTGAGATTTTAAGCTTTAGATTTTAGATTTTAGATTAGCTGGGTTCCAAATTCCGGAGCTTTTGCTTAAAAAAATGAAAAATCTACAACTCGCAATCGAAAATCTAAAATTGTTTAGTCACAATTGAATCATCTGGTCGATAACTGAGAGCTAGACATGAAATCTAAGCATATACACGGATAATATGGGTGAAATTAAAGTGAAATCCGTACTGCTGCGTCCGCACTTCTGTGTCCTCGATAACTGACAGCGGAGTCTCCGGGCGAGTTTAATCAGCTTTTAAGTTAACCGGACACATTGGGAAAAAACCCGCAGGCCGTACAAACGACGACTGACTTAGGACTGGGAAAAAGGTAGGATAGCTAACACCATCCAATCCTAGTTTATCTCAATGCAAGCTGACATTATAACTACTACGCTTCTTGACAAAAGCCAAACTTTAAGCGTTCAAAAACCTGCATCGGGCTTGTCACTGGTGGGGAGGATTCGAGTTCCAGGCGATAAGTCGATTTCTCACCGAGCTTTGATGTTGGGTGCGATCGCCCAAGGCGAAACGACAATTGAAGGACTACTCCTAGGGGAAGACCCCCGCAGCACGGCTAAATGTTTCTCGCTCCTGGGAGCCAAAGTTTCTGAACTCAACGCGGAACGGGTGACAGTCCGGGGCGTCGGAATTGGCGAGTTAGAGGAGCCTGTGGATGTCTTGGATGCAGGCAATTCCGGCACAACGATGCGGCTGATGTTGGGAATTTTAGCCTCTCATCCGGGGCGTTTTTATGCAGTAACAGGTGACAGTTCTTTGCGATCGCGCCCCATGTCGCGCGTCATTAAACCGCTACAACAAATGGGAGCGCAAATTTGGGGTCGAAAGAGCAATTCTTTAGCTCCTTTAGGGATACTCGGACAGCAGTTAAAACCGATTCACTACCATTCTCCGATCGCCTCGGCTCAAGTTAAATCTTGCATATTGCTCGCCGGTTTGATGGCAAGCGGAGAAACTACAGTCACAGAACCCGCCCTGTCGCGGGATCACAGCGAGCGGATGCTGCGAGCGTTTGGAGCCCAATTGAGCGTCGATCCAGAAACTTGCAGCGTGACAGTTACTGGGCCGACACAACTGCAAGGGCAGAATGTGATTGTACCGGGGGATATTAGTTCGGCGGCATTTTGGCTAGTTGCTGGGGCGATCGTCCCCGGTTCCGAGCTCGTAGTGGAAAATGTCGGCGTCAACCCAACTCGTACAGGCATTTTAGAAGCTTTGGAAATGATGGGCGCCGATATTGAACTGCAAAATCAGCGAGAGGCTGCCGGAGAACCGGTAGCCGATATTTTGGTTCGCAGTTCCGGCCAATTGCGGGGATGCACCATTGCGGGCGACTTAATTCCCCGACTGATTGACGAAATCCCGATTTTGGCCGTAGCGGCGATCTTTGCGTCGGGTACTACAATAATTCGAGATGCGGCCGAGTTGCGTGTCAAAGAAAGCGATCGGCTGGCCGTGACTGCTGCGGAACTCAACCGCATGGGAGCCCAAATTTCCGAGTTACCCGACGGTTTAGAAATTACCGGGGGAACTCCTTTGATCGGTGCGGATGTTGACAGCTACACCGACCACAGAATAGCGATGAGTTTGGCGATCGCAGCCCTCAACGCCACAGGTATTACTAACATTCACCGGGCCGAAGCTGCTGCCATTTCCTACCCCGACTTTACCGCCACTTTACAACAAGTTTGCCATCCAAATTGAGAGCGGGAGAGTGGGAGAGGGAGGAGTGGGAGGAGAGGGAGATTAGGAAGGAGATGAGAGAGTGAGAAAAATCCTCTTTCTTCCTTTTTCCTGACATCCGTTACATCTTGTACAGTGCTAGTTGCCGAACTTCCCTCTTCCTTCAACATCCGTTTAAGAATCCTTACCTACAACTTGTTCTTTTAAAGAATCAATTTCCGTTAACAACTCTTGGCGATCGGAAGCCTTGAGCAGATAGCGGTAAACAAACCAACCCGTATATCCCATGCCAATCAACTCAAAAACTGGAGCTACCAAAGGGACATCATTAAGAGCACCTAAAACTCCCAGCATTACCTTAATACTAATACCGCCTGCCAGAATTAAACCAACAGTTATGAGGGGCTTTTGGTAGTCAGCAAAAAAATTGGATAGATAAGCTGGAAGTTCCGACAAAATTGTAATAACTTGGTCTTTAATATCTTGGAACTGGCTGGCCGGTGTTTCTGTGGTTGTCACTGTAGTCATGACTCCCGGTTTGTCCTCCACCAGATCTACTGTCACGACTTCAGTGATCGTTTGTGTCTCGTCCGAAAAGTTAGCTTGTGTCATTGAATACTTCCTCCGTTGTCAGGTAAAATTGCAGGCTGTGAATTGCTGCCAGTATAATTCTCCGGCAATTAGCACAGCATCCGCGCTGCAGGGACTAATTGATGAGACTAAGGCAGAGTTTCACAAATTGCAAGCAAAAATAACGATATGACTTGATTTTAAACAATTGCCTTCGCTGCCAAATCGCTCTTTTGACTCATTTTTTCACTTGATATAGGTCGATTTGATTCGGGCAAGGGCGTCCTTGTTCAAAGTCGGTGATATTGCCGATCGTGGTTTCGGCGATATTTTTCAAAGCTTCCTCAGTGAAAAAAGCTTGGTGTCCGGTAATCAGGACGTTGGGGAAAGTCAGCAAACGCTGAAAAATGTCGTCTTGGATGACGTGATTTGACAAATCTTCAAAAAACAAATCCGTCTCTTGTTCGTAAACATCTAAGCCGAGGTAGCCAATTATACCAGACTTTAGTGCTTTGGTAACAGCTTTAGTGTCAATCAACTGACCGCGGCTGGTATTGATCAGCATCATTCCCGGTTTCATTTGCTCGATCGCCTCTGCACCGATTAAATGGTAAGTTTCCGGTATCAGCGGACAGTGTAGGCTGACAATATCAGAGGTGGCGAACAGTTCCGGGAGTGCGACGTATTCCATGCCTAGGGCGAGGCAATCTGGGTTTTGGTAAACATCGTATCCCAGCAGGCGGCATCCGAATCCGTGCAGAATTTGGGCAGTAATTGCGCCAATTCTGCCTGTTCCGACGATTCCCACCGTTTTACCGTGGAGGTCAAAACCCAACAAGCCATCTAGGGCGAAATTGCCTTCGCGGACGCGGTTGTAGGCCCGATGGATTCTGCGGTTGAGGGACAAAATTAGAGCGACTGCGTGTTCTGCCACTGCGTAGGGAGAATAAGCCGGAACTCGCAGCAGAGTTAGATCTAAATCCTTCGCTGCTGCTAAATCGACGTGATTGAATCCAGCCGATCTCAGGGCCAGCAAGCGGACGCCTTTTTCGGCAATGCTAAGCAGCGTTTTCGCGTCCAAGGAGTCGTTCACAAACGCGCAGACTGCAGGAAATCCAGCAGCCAAAACGCTGGTTTCCAGGTTCAGACGCGGTTCAAAAAAAACTAAATCGTGTTTGCCGCCGACATTCGCTGCTTCCAGAAATGTGCGATCGTAGGATTTGGTGCTGAATACGGCTACCTTCATGATTTTTGCCTGCAAACCCAGTAGTAATTGGAAATTCTTTTCAGATTAACTCTAAATTTTAGTAGAACGCCGTTGACCCAAACAACCCAGTTTCCACGATCAATATTGAGTTTCGCAACGAGGCCTCTCTCAAGAAACCAGATTTTTAGCCGTAAGGCAAGTCTTGCTTATTGTTTTGAATACAATTGCTTATACTGTATTAACGATCGAGCGTTAATTCCTACTTTTGAGGAAAAAATCAGATGCCCAAAAAAATAAAAACTCAAATATAGGAAATTTTAGAAAAATCCGAAATGGGCAATTTATACAGTTTAGCAGACGATATTTTTATAACTTGTTTAATTGTAATCAACGTAGCAGCTTTTATTGCTTCTACTTCGCCCACCTTGTCGCAAGAACAAAAGTTAATTTTGGAAAATATCGAAATTGTTTCATCCTTAGTATTTACAATTGAATATATTTTGAGGCTGTGGGTGTGTACAGTCGATAGCAGATACACCCACCCGCTTTGGGGAAGATTGAGATACGGTCTTACACCGCTAAGTCTGATAGATTTAATTTCAATCCTACCCTTTTACTCATTGCTGTTATTTCCTAATTTAAGCTTCGTTAATTTAATTCGCCTACTGCGCTTGTTGCGGTTGCTAAAAATGAGCCGCTATTCAGAATTACTTAGAACTCTGGGAGCAGTATTGTACGCTAAAAAAGAGGAGTTAATTGCCACTGCATTTGCAGTTTTTATTCTGTTAATATTTGCCTCTAGCGTCATGTATTTTGTTGAAAACGAGGCGCATCCAGAAACTTTTGCGAGCATCCCCGATGCAATGTGGTGGGGAGTTGTGACATTAACTACTGTCGGTTACGGTGATATTTATCCAATCACTCCTTTAGGGAAATTTTTAGGCGCAATATTAGCATTTTTGGGAATAGGTATTTTTGCGTTACCGGCGGGGCTCATTGCTGCGGGTTTTTCCGAGGAAGTCCAAAGGAAAAAGCAGGAAAAAATGGCGGCAAATTTACAGCAATCTGCTAATTATCAATCGGTCAAAATGCTTGCGGAAATCGAGGTTGGGTTTCAACAAAACCAAAGTGCGATCGCGCTTCACATCGAAAGTTCATCCGAGTTGATGAAAATGTGTGTTTTAACGGCGAAAGAGAAGTTAGGAAATGATTTTCAAAATGAAGAAATTCTTCGCGATTTAGCTATTCATTTTTATAATGAAGCAGTTCGCAAATTCGAGCTTTAATTTCAGATATACATAGTCTGTGATGTCCCCCCAATTTTTACCAGCTCTTGTGGTTAGTTATCACTGCTGTATGTAATGACTGATGACCAATACTTAATTACCAATCTGGTGGCAAATTGTAATATTCTAGAGTTGATTTATCTGCCAACAAATCTTTGGTTTTTCTGTCAATTTTTATCTCACCATCCGCCAAAACTAACGCCCTTTGAGTCGTTTTCCCGATCCAATTCAAGTTGTGAGAAGCGATCAAAATTACCTCGATCGGCAATTGGGACAAAACTGACGCCAAGTGACGCCGCCACGAGGGATCTAGTCCATTAGTCGGCTCATCTAAGATCAAAATTGCCGGCTCTAATGCTAAAATTGCTGCCAAGGCTGCTAACCTCCTTTGACCTCCAGAAAGTTCGTGGGCAGAACGGTTGGCAAATTCTACTAAACCAAATTCGTCTAATAGCGCTAAAGCTCGATCGCGCGCAACTCCGGGTGGCACTCCGTAATTGCGCGGCCCGAACATGACATCCTCTAAAATAGTCGGCATAAATAGCTGGTCGTTAGCATCTTGAAAGCAAAATCCAATCTGCCTGCGCGCCTGCGATAAATTCGCCTCTTCCAACTTTTTTCCTTGCACTCTAATCTCGCCCGCTTGAGGCATTTTTAATCCGATTAAGTTTTCGAGCAAAGTGCTTTTACCAGCACCTGTCAGACCGAGGAGAGCAACTCTTTCTCCCGGTTGGAAACTAAAAGAAATTCCCCGCAATATTGGCTTTTGATCGGGATAGCCAAATACTAAGTCTTGCACTTCGATCGTTGGTGCGGATTTGAGATTAGTCATCCGATTTTAGATGTTAGATGTTAGATGTTAGATTTTAGATTCAATGATTTCTACTCATTACCAGACTCTGCCTGGTAACGCAGATCGGTCGGCTCTGCCTTTAATTTTCCTCCGCAAGAAGCGCGGCAGAGCCTCTGGACATCGGTTCCCAGGCAGAGCTTGGGAACCAGTTAATTACCCCTTCCCAATTACCCATTCCCAATTACCGTAAGAAGCTATTGTTAATCCGGCTGCTATTAAAATTGCTAGTGTCAGCCAGAGTCGCTCTTTAGGTGTCGATTTTGAGTCGGAGGGCAAACTTCCTTTATAGCCGCGAATTAGCATGGCGGCGTGTACTCTTTCTGCCCGATCGAGACTTCGCAAATAAAGCGCTCCGATCATGGAAGCACTCGCGTAACGCAGCCATCCTCCGGTACCGGACAAGCCCCGGAGTTGGGCAGATATTTTCATGCGGTTGACTTCTGTCAGCAGGATTTCTAAGTATTGTCCTGTTAAAAGTACAATCTCTTGCAAACCTGCTGGTAGGGGTAATCCTTTGAGGGCGATTCCGAAACTGTGGGGTGGCAAAGTTAGCAGGAAGCTGTTCATAATTAGCAGGCAAATTAGGGAACGCAGCAACAAAAAACTGGCTCGTTCCCAACCTTGGGGCAGCACTAATAAGGAGAGAAAAAGCAATTCTGCTCCCAACAGTTGCGCTAGAGTTCGCACCGGAGCCCTGAGCCGAAACGACCAAAAAAATGCGATCGCCCCATAAATTCCCAGCCACAGCCAAGCGCCTGTCTTCAGAAAACCCATGCCAATCACAATTGTGAGAGACACTCGCAATCGAAAAGGTATGGAGAGTTTAGACATCTTTAGGTTTTACCACCAACTGAGCAATTCCAAAAGCCGCGCCGAAGCTGAATGCAGACCCTAACAGTCCAGCAATGCTAGTACCAATAGGCTGTTCTTCTAATCCTTTAACTGTGTAATCTGCTAAAGGAGTAGGATTTTCGATCGCCACAGCTTCTTTATTTTTAAAGCCGTGTTTTTCGGCTACCGATTCTAACCCGTCAGGCCAACTTGAAGCAAACAGCGAAAGCACCCCCGAAATTAATAAAACTCCGATTACTGGCACTACCCATTTCTGCAATTGTGGCTGTTGTCCCGGCAGTAAATCCGGCCGCACTTTGACGAGATAAGTTAAAACGCCGCCTGTAATTACCCCTTCGCCAATCCCAATTAAAATATGTACGCCTACCATTGCTGGCAATGCGATATTGAGCGCTACTGTACCAGAAATTGCGAGTTCGATCGCCACGCAAATCGAAGCAGCCACAACGCTAAGGGCGGCGGCAATCCCTGCTGCTAGCGGCAAACGATTTCGGGAACCTCCCAACAGTTGCTGCAACGGCTGCAACAGCCACCAGCCCGCCCAAATTCCAACTAGCCCCATATTAAAAATATTGGCTCCCAAGGCGGTGATGCCCCCGTCGGCAAACAAGACGCTCTGAATTATAAAAACTGTGCTCATCGCTAAAGTTGCCGCCCAAGGACTCCCCAGAACGACGGATGCGAGCGCCCCTCCCAACAAGTGGCCGCTGGTGCCACCGGCTACGGGAAAGTTGATCATCTGGGCTGCAAACACGAAAGCTGTAGTTAAGCCCATGATTGGGGCTTGTCGAAGTCCAAGACTGGCGCGGGTTCGATTTAGGGCAACTGCAATTACTGCTGCACTTGCTATGCCGGTGGCAATGGCTACTGGGGGTGAAAGGAAACCATCAGGTATGTGCATCGATCTATCCCAAACGAGAGAACTTCCAACTCTTTAGTCAACTATTTTTTACAAAAATTTAAAACCCCCTCTGGGGGCATTAATGCGATCGAGCGATCGGGGGTTTTGCGGCGGGCGATCGCTTACTCGATATAGATTCTGGCTGTGAAGCCAGAATTTTGAGGATGAGAAATTTTGCATTAAATAATTCTGAAGAATTATTTGGATATTTTACCGACCACCCTCACATTCAAGCTTTTTGATAAGAATTATCAATATTTGTTTACAGATTCAACTCCAAAATTGTATTCACCGCCAAGCTCAAACAAAAATATTAAAAAAATATAAAGAATATACTGAAAATCTCTCATTGGTTTTATTCTCAACTCTTGAGAATAAATAGCATTAAGTTTTTGACTACCGCAACAGTGAAATTAGCAGAGAGCTAGTCCCAGCCAAAGTATTGCGTTTTATAGAAACTAAAAAGTCCGAATTATTGCTAGTTGATATAGTTAGCAGTATGTTTGCGGTTGTCGATCGCGCCAATGTGCGATCGGCTTTGCCCGCACAACCTGCATTATCAAGAAACTCAAAATACTAATGCGTTTATTCTCAAGTAATTTTCCGTACAACCTACAGGAGGTTTGCCAGTGGTGCAGCACTCAACCCAAGACTCAACTAACGATTTAGTTCCATCTGAATTTCCCAAACAGTTAGATATCGCTCAAGTGTCTGTCTACGGACTGAGTTTTTTATCGGCTGGTATGTTTCTGTTTTTACCTTTAGTCAACCTACTGCATCCCAGCCATTGGCAACGATTGATGGGAACCATTCACGGCTTAGGCGCAATGTTTGCAATGGTAGTGATGGTTTACACGGGACATTTAGCTTTCCCCTTGCTGCGGGGTGCAGGTAAAATCTTGCCGCAAATGCGTACATTAGCCTTTTGGTCATCTATTTTGAGCTTTTTAGCCATAGCTACCGGCAATTGGGCTTATATGCGTTATCGAGCAGGCTTGGACTTTGGCGGAGCTCGGGCTTGGCTGAAAGAAAACTCGCCTTTAGGGCAGTATGTTTTGATGGAATATCACGAGTTTAGCGTCCTGTTTACCCTGCCATTAGCAATAGCTTGCACCTGGATTCTGTGGACTTACGGCGATGCAATTTTAGAAAAGCAGAATCGCCCGGTTTTAACCGCAACCTGTGTAGCTTTGATGGCGCTAATGTTTTTTTCAATGGGTGGCATGGTAAGTGGAATTGGCGTTGCTAAAATTCATTCTTTGTAGTCAGCATTTGCCAATTATCAACTATCAATCGATCGACTCTCAACTCTCACTCGATTGACTCTCAGGGCGGACAAGGTGGCACTGCCCCTACCCACTCTCAACTATCAACTATCATAGGAGATTTGTGAAATGACCAGACAATTATCCCGCCAAAGTCATGCGGGTGATGAACCTTTTTACGGAAAATTTTGGAGCAAATTAAAACACTTTCCTAACGGTTTAGCTGAGGGTTCGGCAACTGCGCCTAACGTTTCGGGCCCAGCAGCAGCAGCAATAGTTAGCGTTGCAATTGGTTGTTTCACAATGATGGTGAGTCACCATTTAGGGGACACATCTAAAGAGATAAACGAAATGCTTTGGAACCTCGGTAGTTGGATTCCGGGAAGCAAGACTAATGATGAATTGTGGGGCAACATCGGCAGCTACACGGGCAAAGAAACTATGTTGCTTGTCGGTTGGCTTGTCAGTTGGCAAATTCTGCATCTGCTGTGGAAAAATCAGCAGATTAAAAGCCGCACCATATTTTTCTGGATGTTTGCTTTGTTAGTTGCTGCGACAGCTATGTCCTGGCATCCTCTATTTCCCTATTTGCCGTTAACTTAAGTAATGTGAGGTTTGATGATGGAAACAAAAAATAAGCCGCTCCCTGCCAGGGAGATGCACAAAATAGTTTGGATTAGTATGGGAGTTTTGACTCTTTTCTTTGTGACTTTTCCTATCTCAATGTGGCGCGTCAGCCAAAAAGAAAAGTTTCTCGGTTCCTACGTCAAGTCTTTGACCATCGAGGGCAAAAATCCCGCTAACGCTGTTGCTAAGGGGCTGGCGGAACCAGCTATTGCCAGTAGCAGTGCGCTTGCGACTACAAATAATTCCAGTTTAGTTGTTTACAGCCAAAAAAAGCTGCTTGAGAAGTCTCCACAGGTTGTACCTTTCACTAATACATCTACTGAAACGGCTATTGCAAGTAGCCCTACAGATAAGACTGTCCAAGCTGTACCTGTATCAGCAGGCCAGCAGGAAGTTCAGGCGGTGGATGAAACAAATCAGACAGCAGACATTACGGATCGCGTAAAACTAGATGAGTTAGCTCTGAAAGTCTACGATCGCATCGATCGAAGTTGGCAAACTAGCCCTACGTTCAATCAAAATCTAGTGTATCGAGTCACTACAAGTCAAGATGGCGCGATCGGCAATTTCGAGCCTCTCAATCAACCAGCCAAGGATTACACCCAAGAAACTCCTTTACCAAATCTGCTGAAATCTTCTGAAACTAGCAGGGGTAACAGTGCAGCAGCATTCTTTAAGTTTACTGTAGTGTTTGCTCCTACTGGAACCTTAGAAGTTAACCCGTAACTCACATACAACATCTCTCCGGTAAGGTGCGCTATCAGCACCTTACTTTTCATTTTTAACTTAAATGTGGTATTATAAACAGCGCCCTCTAAGGCCTGCTACTTCTAAAACAACAAATGAAAGAACTTGACGAGAAAAAAACCCAGGAACTGCTATGCACCATCATGGAATGGGAACTTGCAGGTGTCGTGCGCTATACCCACTATTCACTAATGGTGACAGGACCAAACCGGATTCCCATCGTGCAGTTTTTTAAAGCACAAGCAACGGAATCCCTACTCCACGCCCAACAAGCAGGAGAAATTCTCACCGGTTTAGAGGGGCATCCCAGTCAGAAAATTGCTCCCATAGAAGAAACCTACAAACACTCGGTGAAAGACTTGTTAGAAGAAAGTTTAAATCACGAGAAAAAAGCGCTTAAAAAGTATAAATCTTTACTTGAAGTTGTGACTGACTCCAGCGTTTATTTGGAAGAATATGCCCGCAATCTAATTGGACAAGAAGAATTGCACCAAGTAGAATTGAAAAAAATGCTGCGCGATTATAGTTGATTTAATCATTGGTTATTGGTTATTGGTGAGTTGTTATTTCCAATGACCAATGACCAAGTCCCCATGCTCCTGCCCTCTCCCCCATGCCCCATGATTATAAAAAATGAATTTTAGTGAAGCGCTACCGACTTTTGTAATTACCCTGCGCGAAGGCGTAGAAGCCGCCTTAGTCGTCGGAATTGTACTAGCTTGTCTCAAAAAATCCGAGCAAAGTCACCTCAATTCATGGGTTTATGCAGGTGTCGCAGCCGGCATTGCTGCTAGCGGTTTTGTCGGTGCTCTATTCCATGGGTTGCTGGCAGTATTATCAACCTCCGAGCAGCCTTACGCACCAGTAATTAAACAGCTATTAGAGGGCGTGTTGGGAATTGTGGCGATCGCAATGCTAAGCTGGATGCTAATTTGGATGACTCAGCAAGCGCGCTTTCTCAAAGCAGAAGTTGAAGGAGCAGTTACAGCAGCTTTGACAGAAAATAGCAATGCCGGCTGGGGCATATTTGGCTTAATTTTTATTGCGGTACTGCGCGAAGGTTTTGAAACAGTTATATTTGTCAGTGCTCAGTTTCAACAAGGTTTGAGTCCCGCTTTGGGAGCTTTGGGCGGTTTGACTGGGGCGGCAACCATTGGCGCGCTACTGTTCAAGTGGGGTGTCAAAATTGATATCCGCCTGTTTTTCAAGTTTATGGGGATTTTGTTGCTGTTAATCGTAGCAGGTTTGGCAGTATCTGCACTCAAACATTTTGACCAAGCCGCTGGGATTTTGTCCCAGATGAATAGCAAGTATGCAGCGATTTGTGTTTATTACGATCGCCTCGCATCACTCCACTCTTGTATTTTAGGCCCGATGGTGTGGAATGCAGCGGAAACTTTGCCCGATCGGGAATTTCCGGGAGTCGTTCTCAAAGCACTATTTGGATACAGAGATCGACTTTATCTCGTTCAAGCGGCGGCTTACACAATATTCTTAGCCACCATCGGGGGTCTTTATTTCCAAAAATTAGGCTCTAAGGCGACTATACCAAGCAAAAATACTCAGCCAGCTCGATCGCAAACTCGCCCTCAGTAGGTATGCAAGCGGTTGTTTTGCTGATTCCAGGCAGATTAGAAAATCAGCCCCACCTGCAAAAAAATCGGCTTAAAATTTTTAGGTGACGGGATTGATTATTTGACCTTTATCGGATTCTATTAAACAATAGAATATATTTTGTTTTTTTATCAATACTTATATTGATATTATTTAAATGTAGCGTCAACACCCGAAAGAAGTAAGCACTACCCCTCAAAAAACACTAAAGTTTTTTTAATAAAAATTAACCTCTTCAAAAAATTAACAGGTAACAGTTAATGGTTAACTGGGTTCTGCAAGACGCGGGCTACCGTTAGGGGATTCTGTCAAGTCGCAGGCGCACCCTCCACAAGTTGAGGCTGTTCTTGCCCGTAAAAAACCGGCCCCCAGCAAGATTTTTGGCGAACAGTTTTGTGATATGCGCTCCTAGGGCTTATAATTACTACAAGAATATTTACACAGCCCGCAAAGTTCTTAATGAACCTTATAATCCTTAATGAAGCTTAAAATTAAAAAATTGTTCGTTAAAGTTACCTGGAACCCCCAGAAGGCTGTAGGCTCTGCCATTCGGTTAGCGGTGAGATAAATAATGATGCCCCGGATACTTGTTATTGATGATGACGCGGCGATCGCCGAACTTGTAGCCGTCAACCTAGAAATGGCTGGCTACGAAGTCACCCAGGCAGAAGACGGCATCAAAGGTCAGGCACTAGCCATACAACTGCTCCCCGACCTGATCATGCTAGACCTCATGCTGCCTAGAGTAGACGGGTTCACCGTATGTCAGCGTTTGCGGCGTGACGAGCGCACCTCAGACATTCCCGTCTTGATGTTGACAGCCTTAAGTCAAACTCAAGACAAAGTAGAAGGCTTCAACTCCGGCGCCGACGACTACCTGACCAAACCATTTGAACTAGAAGAGATGCTAGCCCGAGTGCGAGCTCTACTAAGGCGCACAGACCGCATCCCCCAAGCTGCCAAACACTCCGAAATCCTGAATTACGGCCCGCTGACCCTTGTCCCCGAAAGGTTTGAAGCTGTTTGGTACGATCAGACAGTCAAACTGACCCACCTAGAGTTTGAGTTGCTGCACTGCTTGCTTCAGCGCCACGGTCAGACAGTTTCTCCCAGCGAAATTCTCAAAGAAGTGTGGGGTTACGACCCCGACGACGACATCGAGACTATTCGTGTACACATCAGACACTTGAGAACCAAGATGGAACCCGATCCCCGCCATCCTAGGTACATCAAAACCGTATATGGGGCTGGTTATTGCCTGGAGTTGCCCAACAACGAACAAGTAGCTGAAGAAACCAAATCCTCTGCTTGAGTTAGCGCGCCCAATCCAACAAGCAGTTAAAAATCCCGCTAGAAAAGCCTGAGAGCATTTGCTCTCAGGCTTGGTTGTAAGGAGAAGTGGAGCGATGTTAGTTGTTGCAGACACCTGAAATCGAGGCGGTAGAAAGGCGGTGGAGGCGCCCCCGACTCCGCTCTTGAAAGTGTTAGATCGCAAGCTGCCACCAGAGATGTAAAGTTGAGTCAAATCTAGATACAATAATAGTTAGGATGCTTGGTTTAAAACAATCCATTTGCTGCTAATTTATCTGTACCTTCATGTTTTACGAACCGCCGCAACTTTAGGGTAAAATCAGAAACATTAAGCGGAGCACCAACAAATTTAATTCGACAATTTGGACTTGTTAGATATTCCTGATAGAGCACTTCGTTTATGATGGCGAACTTCCTTTGGCTGTGACACAAAAAGAAGCTATTGAGGCTGCCTTGCAACTGGCAAAAAGTATCAATAAAAAAGCTTTGCTGGAAATTGAATTAAAAGCGACAGGCGATGAACTCTATTATGTCAAATGGGTTGATTTAGAACTCGTTAACGGTTATAACGGATACTATGCCATTTTTCATAAAGGAGTGCAGCAGTTTGCTGTGAAACCTGCTTCATCTCAAGATGTTCAAGCAGTATTATAACACCTAAAAACGCTTAAATTAAAACCGGCTCTGATAGATTGCGGATATGTAGATCTAGACGGGCAATCAGAACTCTAAAATTCTTAACGCGATCGCACAGCTCCGCACGCACAGAATTACTTAATAGGGCGAATAAGTGAATTTTAGCCCATCTTTTTTGAGCTGCGAGTTTCCCTCCTGGGCTACAGGTAAGACTTTTGACGGAATTGTCGCCCCGTCAATCTGTGCGGTGAACAATCGCAAGCATGGTTTCGGAACAGAGGTGGTGGAGTGGCAACACTCCCTCAACTCTACCTCTCGGCTTTAGCCTAGAAACCGGGTTTCCTGCTGCGATCTCTAGTTTATTTGCGCGACGATTTTCCCTAGTTTCCCGGCATCTGAGCGTAAATCCCACCCGATGTGTTTCAAAAAATCCGTCTTTCGGCTGAAGTTACAGCCCTTTGGCGCTCTAGAATATGTAAGTTAGTGCTTACATTAATTGAGATGAGTAGAACGAATCGAAGTGCAGCAGAAACCCGCGATCGGCTGTTGAAAGCCGCGATTGAAGTTTTCTCTACAGAAGGCTACGTGGGAGCGACAACTCGTGAAATTGCTCGTGTTGCAGATGTGAGTGAAGTCACTTTGTTTCGCCGCTTTCAGAGCAAAGAGCAAGTGTTGAGTGCGGTTGCCCAGCACATTACAGCATTGCGGACGGAGGCGTTGGCGCATCAAGACGAATGGACTTATGACCTACGCCGCGATCTCCTGCATTATGCAAAGCTCCACGACGACATGCTGGAGGAGTACGAAGCTCTATTTCGGATGTTTATTGGTGAAGCTCACCGGCATCCGACAGAAGCGCTGGAGGTGCTTCAGCAATCATTTTTACCGCTGCGTGAAAAACTAATTTCCTATCTACAAACCTGTGTTGAACGCGGCAGTATTAGTCCGAATGTGGATCTGGCACTGGCAGTGGATCAATTGACTGGAATGCTGCTGTCCGGTATGATTCGCCGCCATGTTTCTCAAGTAAACCGGGGCTATAGCCGTAAACGATACATCGAAGGCTGTGTGGATTTATGGGTGCGGGGAGTTAGCACAGCTGCGTCTTCTGTAAGTCGTACTTCGTCTCCAGAATGAAGGTTCCTGACAATTTTCTTATGAATTTGGCATTTCCCGATTGAAGCACCCTAACCCGTTGCGGTGGTGCGAAGCAACTGCCGGAGCCGATCGCAGAAGTAGAGACTAAAAATGAAACGCCCTCAAATACGGAGTCATGCAACTGAACCAGATTCTATTGATATTCAGGCTTTTACCGATTTGGAACAGTCTGAGCCTCAAGACCAGCAAAACGCTCAACAAAACGCTCAACAAAAGCGAGCAAAACCATTAAAAAAATTGAAACAATCTGCCTTCGATCCAGCGGGATACGTGCAGGGACCGCTCAAGTGGGCGATCGCCCTGACGGCTTCTTTAGGAGCCATTCTAGAAGTCGTTGATAGCAGCATTGTGAACGTTGCTTTAACAGATATGCAGGCGACATTAGGCGCAACCGTGACCGAAATTGCTTGGGTCGTAACGGGTTACGCGATCGCCAACGTTGTGATGATTCCGCTCTCTGCTTGGTTGGGGGACTTCTTCGGCAAGAAAACCTACTTTGTCTTTTCAATGATCGGGTTCACAGCCGCCTCAGTGTTATGCGGTTTATCCATTAACCTGCCAGTGCTGGTGGTAGCTCGAATTCTTCAAGGCTTGTGTGGAGGCGGACTGTTGGCAAAAGCGCAAGCGATTCTGTTTGAAACTTTTCCCCCTGCGGAACAGGGGTTAGCGCAGTCGGTGTTTGGAGTTGGGGTGATTGCAGGTCCGGCTATTGGGCCCACGCTAGGCGGCTATCTGACCGATACATTAGGCTGGCGCTGGATTTTCTTTATCAATTTGCCCGTCGGTATTGTGGCCGTCATCATGGCGATCGTGTTCCTGCGACCAGACTCGAAGCAACACGGACGGAGGCAGCAGAAAGTGGACTGGACAGGAATTGTACTGCTGTGTATTGCGGTAGGTAGTTTGCAAGCATTTTTGGAAGAAGGGGAAAAAGAAAACTGGTTTGAATCTGGTTTCATTACCCTCCTGGCGTTTGTGGCGGTTATGGGGCTGTTTCTGTTCATCTGGCGAGAACTCAGCACAAAAGCACCAGCAGTTGACTTGCGGGTTCTGCGGCATAAATCCCTGGCAGCCGGTAGCCTTTACTCTGGTATTTTGGGCATGGGGTTGTACGGAGCCTTGTTTGCTGTACCGCTGTTTGCTCAAGGCGTGCTGAGATTTTCGGCAATGCAAACCGGATTTCTACTCGCTCCAGGAGCTTTAGCGTCCGCCATCATAATGGTTTTATTGGGAAAAATTTCGACTAAGGTGGATGCCCGCATTTTAATTGCGCTGGGAGCCTGTGGAACCGCAGCAGTCATGTTCGAGCTGGCAAAAATCACGCCCCAAACCGGAACTGATGATTTGTTTTGGCCCCTAATCTGGCGCGGTGCAACTACGGTTTTGATGTTCCTGCCTCTGAGTTTGGCAACATTGGGTTCCATCCCCAAAGAAGATGTATCGGCTGGATCGGGCTTCTATAACTTGACTCGTCAGCTCGGCGGTAGTATTGGCATTGCCATTCTGACCGCATTACTGGCTCAACGAGAGGCTTTTCATCGAGCCATTTTGTTGGCAAAGTTAACGCCTTACGATCCAGAAACAACTGAGCGGCTCAGTGCACTAACTGGTTTGTTTCAGAGTCGCGGTTTTGATGCCGCAACTGCCCAAAAACAAGCCCTCGCCGCGCTCTCCCAATTAGTCAATACGCAGGCAGCCGTTCTATCCTACGCAGACATTTTTCGCTTTGTCGGCATTCTCTTTCTCTGCTCGCTGCCATTGCTGCTGTTTCTCGGCAAGGGAGGCACTGGAGCCAAGGCACCTGCTGCTCACTAATTGCTTGATTTTAATTCTGTAGCGATTACTCCACAGCCTCCGGTTGGATAGACTTTGAGATCGCTTGCCTAAAACAACCAATTTGTAAGAAGATGAATATTTCAACAAGTAGGCATTAACTCTCTTGATTAGGAAAAAAACAATCCCGCACCCCCTCTAACCGTACTTTTACAATACTCCGAACAGTTTTTAAATAAGGATGCGATGCCTTCAGCAAGCTTCGCTCTTTAAAAACTGTCCGGAGTATTGACGGTAAAGCTTATTTTTATAATGGTGTAGCTGGTAAATCGGAACAGGGGTTGGAAATTTATGTGATTTATATTCTCGAAATTGCGACGCGTTTATTTTATAGCTTAAGCCTACAGCAAACTCCATCACGCACTCAAATAAATTGCGTGAAATAATGGTTGCAAAATCCTAAAAATTGTGCATCAAGAAAATCTCAAACAACAGGATTATTAAAGTTCAAAGCATTACCTCACAAGAGTTGATGGCTATGCAGAACATTTGAAAAATACTCGTTATTCCTTCCCCACTTCTGTACGTTATTTGGTGGCTGATGGCTATTATTATCGCTCTAAATTCTAGGATGCTGTGCGAAAGTTAAATTTAAACTTTATTGGCAAGCGAGCGAGTTGATGCTAACTTACGCTATCTCTATAAAGGTGAACAAAAGAGACTGGGAACTCAGGATTAAATATGATGGCAAGGTTGACTGCCATGATTTGAGGAATCTTAATTTGGTTAAAGGAATAAAATCGGGAGTTTCATTATATAGAACCCATTTGAGCTCTAAGAGGCCAGCCTCTTAATCATCAATCTAATAAAACAAAGATTCATCTTGGCAGTGGCATTATCTAAGGTTCTCTCAAAGTTTTTAATGAGAATTTTACACCTTTCCATCCAAGAATTCGAGCGCTCGATGACCCACCTGGCTTTAACTGGCAC
>NZ_JAUBQU010000057.1:0-40642 GCF_036701435.1 Microcoleus sp. Pol12A5 | reverse complement strand
ATATAATCAGGAGGAACAGCACCCCCATCAAATAAAGAATGCCAAAACGAATTACGATCGCACCTCATCTGAGTCCAGAAGAGCTACAAGCTCGTTTCCGTCAAGCTAAAACAACCACCCAGGCTCATCATTACCAGATTATTTGGCTGTTAGCCATTGGAAAAACCACCGCAGAAGTGATGGCAGTGACAGGTTATAGTCGTGGTTGGATTTATGAATTAGTCGGGGGCTACAATCATTTAGGACCTGAATCCCTCGGAGATAAACGTTGCAAAAATAGCGATTGTGACCCTCTGCTGAATGATGTGGAACAAGCTCAATTGTGGCAAGTCTTACAGCAGCCACCCCCCGATGGCGGGCTGTGGAATGGTCGTAAAGTGGCCGACTGGATGAGTGAACTCAAGGGTGAAAAAGTCGGTCGTCAAAGAGGGTGGGAATATCTCAAGTCCATGAAGTTTCGATTGAGAGTTCCTCGTCCAGAACATCAGGAATCAGATCTCCGCAGAACTTGCAGGAATGGAAAAAAAAATCTGCGTCGGTTCGTCTGGAAAATCAAGAAGGAGAACCCTTCAAGCGACGTAGAAGTCTGGTCAATGGACGAACATAGGCTCGGATTGAAACCTGTTTTGAGGCGGGAATGGGTGGATGAGTTTAGTAATGCCACCGCTGTTGTTAATTGGCGGTTTCAATGGTTGTGGTTATATGGTTTTGTGCATCCGAGTTCAGGAGAAACATATTGGTGGATACTGCCATTTGTCAACAGCCAGCTTTTCGAGCGAGTTTTAGAAGATTTTGCCAGACATTGGAAAGTAGGACCGAAAAAAAGAGTCGTTTTAGTCGTAGACGGAGCCGGATGGCATTTAAGTGAAAGCGTGAAAATTCCCGACGGCATACATTTGTATTGTCTGCCTTCACACTCGCCGGAACTCCAACCAGCAGAAAGACTGTGGCCACTGACAAATGAACCGATAGCCAATCGCTGTTTTAAAAACTTAGATGAATTAGAAGCAGTTTTATTTGAGCGATGTCGAAAACTGTTAAATCTCAAACAGTTAATCAGTGGTTTGACTCATTTCTATTGGTGGCCGGAGGCAAAAGCTTAATCATGGTTAATCGACCGGACATGATATGAAATCCTGTAGATTGCTCGTTGCCGAACTTCCTTCTTTGCCCAAAAAGTATGAGCCCTGAGTTTTGGATTCCAAGTTTAGTTAAAAACTCAAACCTCAAAACTCAAGACTCAAAACTCTCTCAGCCTAAAAGCCGATCGATTCAGTCGATCGCCCGACACAAATAATCGCATCAGGGCAGCATCAATTACCGGCGACGGGGAACCATCGTCTCGATATTGATATTAGCTAGAGGCACGCGCTGCGGCGCAGTAGCAGGCAGCGGCATATTGCGCGCCATACCCAAATAGTTCGACGGATCGCCAGCCTTAGCCTGCTGTTCTTGAGGAACAAAACGGCGGACACTTGTTTGCCAGATGATTTGCGGGAAGCCAAGCTGCGAACGGTGGTACTCACCGTAGCGGGGCGTTTTCAAGTTGAAAGGAGTGTCTCCTCCAACTCGCTGAGGCAAAATTCGGCGCTGCTGGTAAGGTACGGTATCGTAGCCGAACTTATCCAGGTACTCTTCGCTATTGACCAACTCGTCAATAAAGCCTTGAGGCCCCTTATTTGCTACCACGATCGACCAAGCAATCTTTTCGCGCTCGCTGTACACATCCCGGCCCAAAATGCGCTGCACGCACATTTCCACAAACCGATAGTTGCTGTTAGTTTGGTAATTCCGCTCTAGGAAAGGAGAAGAAGTCGCCAAACCGCGAATAAAGTCTCGCACCGTAATTTGGCCGAACTTGAGTTGCGACTCCAAAGACTTTTGGCGGTTGCTCTTGAGGATTTGGTGTTCGCTGTAAATCTGGCGATATCCAGCCCAAATCAAATTTTCCATGTCTCCAGACGAGAGCACATTTTCAGTTGTGAAAATTCTGGGCTGCTCGTCGCTCCCTGTTTCAAAACCAGCTACGCGCTGGTTTTGGCTTTTGGGGGCGTAGTTTATCAAAGGTAGCGCCACGTTAAAATCTCCGTTATCTCAAATTTCAGAAATAGTTGACACCGTGAGCTGCCAGCATAACGGATACAACTAACCAACATACAGATTAGGGGATTCCCGCAATCTAAATCTGATTTTCCTGAATTTTTGCAACAATCTGTAACATTTGTTGACTTTGGGGAAGTCAGTAGTCAGTAATTAGCAATCACCCTTCCAGTCTCTGGCTGGGAAGGCCACTTGAGAGGCTCTGCCTCGTCTAATCCAACCGGAGGCAGAGCCTGAGACCCTGATTCCCAGGCTGAGTCTGGAAACGAAGCCAAAGTTATGACCGATGACTAATTACTAATGACTAAATTACCAGCCCAGAGCCGAATAAAACTCGCTGGCGGGTACTTGATCTGCTGCTGCTTCTGATGTTGCATCCGAGTCTGGTTGCACCCGAATTTCGGTACAAAAAGTCGATGTGCTGAAACCGCCAAAGCGCTTTACGGTACTCGTCCGCATCCGCACGTTCGGATTAGCAAACCAAAAACGCTCGATCGAACTCATCGTCTCGTATTCCGTAATCAGCAGCAGCCCATCCTCATCATCCATCTCAAAACGGCCAGCCACAGGCACAATTTCCGCATAGCCTCGTTCGCGCAACATCAAGCCCTGCCGGGGATTTTCAGGATCGGGGACGATCGCGAACACCGTAGACCCTTTATGATTCTCATCATCCTTATCCCACGCCATCGAGCCGTGCCATGTCACAAAAGCTCCCCCAGCCGCCCGGCTCGGATCGACTTCGTGCATCTTGCAAATCTCCGCGACTCTAGCGTCATCGGCAGCTAGGGCTGTTACCTGAATATTTGAATCCCCAATCTCCGCTTGGCGGAAAGCGAGGTGGTGAGTGCTGCGCTGAGAACGCCACTCCCCAGCACTGCTTTGAAAAAACTCCATTGCATCCATACGAACTAGCTCCTTTGGCTTATGCTTCCCGGTGTTGACGCCTTTTTATGATAGAGCTCCCCCCACTTAGATGTACTTTTGCTACACAAATTAGTCTCAAAATGTCTACTTTGGACATATTGTCAAGTGAATGTTATGATAGTTTACAATGTAGGAGACACAACAAATCCTGCGAAACGTCATTCCGATCAATTTCGCATCAATCTCAGCAAACTGGAGGAGCGATTTATGGATATGCCTACAACCAGCCTCAGCATGGAACAGCAGTTCAAACTTCAAGTGCTGCGCGAAGAAGTAAAAAGGTTAAGCCAAGACCAAGCTCAGGAATACTTGCTCGAAGTTATGCGCCAAAACATGGTAAAAGAAAACCTGTTAAAGCATTGGATGAAGAATATGTGAACTCTTCGAGCATTTCTTCACAAAAATCAGTGGCTTGTATTTGCAAAAAGTACGATCGAGTTTTTAATCATAAAATCCAGAATCCCGCTTTCTCCAAGAAAGCGGGATTCTAAATTGACAAAACTTTTACGCAGTTTTTTTTGTCGTTACCATACTCAGCAAATTAAATTCTTTTCATCCCTTAGAGAGGGACGAGAGTTTGTGTAGCCCGATTGTTTCAACTTGTCGGGGAATCAACCAAAACGGCCGCTCACATAATCTAAAGTAGACTCTTCCTTTGGACTTTGGAAAATTACCTCAGTCTTATCACATTCCACAAGATAGCCAAACCGCTTCCCATCGTCAGAAAGTTTAGCATTGAAAAAAGCAGTCAGGTCAGAAACCCGAGAAGCCTGCTGCATATTGTGAGTAACGATCACAATCGTATACTTTTCCTTGAGTTCCCGCATCAACTCCTCAATCTTAATCGTAGAAATCGGGTCAAGAGAAGCGCAAGGTTCATCCATTAACACTACATCAGGATTAATCGCGATCGCCCTAGCAATACACAAACGCTGCTGCTGGCCGCCCGAAAGAGAAAAACCGCTTTGCTTCAACTTATCCTTCACCTCATCCCACAAATAAGCTTGGCTGAGCGATTTTTCCACCAGCTCATCCATATCCCCCTTATAATTGTTCACCCTCGCACCGTAAGCAATATTGTCATAAATCGACTTCGGGAAAGGATTCGGCTTTTGAAACACCATCCCAATCTTGCGGCGCACCGCCACAGCATCAATATCAGGATCGTAAAGATTTTGACCGTGGTAATCAATCCTACCCTCTAAACGAAAACCGCTAACTAAATCGTTGAGCCTGTTAAAACATCGCAGAATTGTACTTTTGCCGCAGCCAGACGGCCCAATCAAGGCAGTAATGCGATTTTTAGGAATCTCCATTGAAACATTTTTAACCGCGTGGAAAGCGCCGTAAAAAATATTGATATTTTCTGTCCGTAAAACTGTTTCCGTTTGCTTGTCTAAATCCATCATCATACAGGTAAGTATCCAATCGAATTTTACAAAATAAGGAGAAGATGAGAGCGATCGAGTTGGAGATAGGTAAAATCTTCCTTGTTCCTTCTTTTTATCAATTCCCCAATTCTCAGGGTCTTCTTCCTTCAATAAACTTTTTGGCGAGTAGCCCAGCGAGAAAGAATACTCGTCAGCAAAACCATAATCACCAAAATCAAAGATGCCGCCCAGGCCAATTCTTTCTGTGCCTTAAAAGGAACCGTTGCAAAGTTGTACACCAAAACCGAAAGACTCGGAGTTGGCTTATCAAATCCTGCCGGCCAAAAAGGCGAATTGAGCGCCGTAAAAATCAAAGGAGCAGTTTCTCCAGCAGCGCGAGCAATTGCCAGTGTCACACCCGTTAAAATAGCCGGAATTGCCGCAGGCAAAACCACCTGCAACACCGTCTGATAATTAGAAGCACCCACCCCAACCGACGCCCATCTAATATCTTGCGGGACGATTTGTAGAGCTTCGTCAGTAGTCCGCACAATCGTGGGCAACATCAGCACAGCCAGCGCCGCACCCCCTGCAATTGCCGAAAAACCTCCCATATTTACCACGAACAAACCGTAGGCAAATACCCCGGCAATAATGGAAGGAACGCCACTGAGGACATTGGTAGCAAAGCGTACCCAGCGAGCTACTTGGCCGCTGCTGAACTCCGACAAATAAACTGCTGCCAATACACCAAAAGGAACAGCAATTAAAGAAGCAATTCCCACCGTCATCAATGTACCGAGAATTGCATTAGCAATACCGCCTCCCGATAGTCCGGGTGGCGGTGGCAGCTTGGTAAACAAGTCTAAATTCAGGCGATTGAAACCTTGTACTGTGACGTAGGAAAGCACTGCAAACAAAGGTAGCAGAGTGATGGCCAGACTAGCTCCAGCCAGTACAGTCATCGCCAGACTAAACAGCGCTTGCGGGCTATTTTTAACCTTCTTTAAACTGCCTGTTTTCGATACCAAAGGATTCTCATCGGAGACGCTATTTGACATAAACTAAAACTATGTAGGAAATGGCGGCAAACTTCTAGTTGTATTTCGCTCTTACTTGAGAAACAATCCACTCTGCCAAAATATTAACAATCAGTGTCATAATAAACAGAATTAGCCCAGTGTACATCAGAGCTGCTATTTGCAACCCGGAGGCTTCTGCAAACTGATTTGCCATCAGAGAAGCAATAGTATTTGCCGGAGCTAGCACAGAAAGACTTAACTGATTGGAATTGCCAATTAACAGAGTTGCAGCCATTGTTTCTCCCATAGCGCGACCGAGGCCGAGCATAATTCCGCCGACAATGCCGGAAAAAGCCGCCGGTACGAGCACTCTAAAAATTGTTGTCCAGCGAGTAGCTCCTAAACCTAGAGATGCTTGCCGCAAGTCGGGGGGGAGACTTGCCAAAGAGTCGCGGGAGATAGCAGTAATAATGGGCAAAGTCATGATTCCCAAAATTACTCCGGCTGGTAACATTCCCGGGCCCACTGGCGGGGTACTAAAAATCGGCAGCCATCCGAAAGTGCCGTTGAGAAACTTGCCGAGAGTGGTAATCATGGGAATCAATACGGCAATTCCCCACAAACCGTAGACTACGCTGGGAATGGCGGCTAAAAGTTCTACTAAAAAAACCAAAGCTGTACGCACTGGCAGCGGCAGAAAGTCCTCGCTCAAGAAAATGGCAGTCCCTACTCCTAATGGTACTGCAATTAAGAGCGCGATCGCCGAACTGACGATCGTCCCGTAAATCATCGGCAGCGCACCGTACTCTTCTTTAACCGGATTCCAGCTACTGCCAAACAGAAAGCCCAAACCGTACTGTTGAATCGCCGGTAAAGCCCGATAAGCAACGGTGAGCGCGATTACCAGCAAAATTACACCAACTCCTATGCCCAAAATCCGCGTCAGCCAGATAAAGCCTTGGTCTAAGGACTTTTCGGCTTGAGAGCGCGATCGGGTCTGCGATCGAGCGCTGTTATTATCTGAAATCATAGAAAAAAAAACCAAATATATAGTAGCCGAAAATAGCCTGTTTCGGAAAAAGCTATAACGAAGCAGAAAGAAAGACCATAAATAAAATCAAAGAGGGGCGGGTTTATTAATTCCCTGACTTTTCAACAAGTATTTCTGGTCAAACCCACCCCTACACAGATGCACCGATTGTTACATAGAAGAGGGGCGGATTTATTAATCCCCTGACTTTTTAACAAATATTTCTGGTAAAACCCGCCCCACAGAAATATCTCTCTTCATTCTTGCTGATTTTTACCTGCACGCGCAATGCCGAAGGGCTTTTTTCCCTCTGACAACGGACAACAGTCAACAGTCAACAGTTACTATTTGGCAACCTCAATCTTGTAGTCTGCGCTGATGCCGTCAGCGGCCGCGGCTACTTTTTCTTTAACGTTTTGAGGTAGAGGAACGTAGCCCAATTCGGAACTAACTTTTTGACCTTCATTCAAGCCGTATTCAACCATTGCCTCGATGGTTTTGGCTTTGTTGGGGTCAGTAACTGTTTTGGGGACCAGCATCCAAGTGTAGGTGACAATTGGATATGATTGAGCGCCTTCGGGGTCTTCGATAAATGCTCGCAGGTTTTCCGGCATCGGCACAGTTGCTAAAGCTTGAGAAGCTGATTCGTCGGTAGGTGCGACAAAGCTGCCTGCTTTGTTTTCCAAAGATGCAAATTTGACATTGTTGTTTTTGGCATAGCCGTATTCTATGTAGCCGATGCTGCCTGCGGTTTGCAGTATTTGGGCTGTGACGCCTTCGTTGCCTTTTGCGCCTACGCCTACGGGCCACTGTACTGTTTTGCCGTCGCCTACTGCCGTTTTCCAGTCGGGGCTGATGGCACTCAGGTGTTTGGTGAAGACGGCGGTGGTACCGCTACCGTCGGAACGGTGGACGATGGTGATGGCTTGGTCTGGCAATTTAGCGGTCGGGTTGGCGGCTGCAATTTTGGGATCGTTCCAGTTGGTAATTTTACCGGCGAAGATATCTGCGTAAACGTCCCGTGGTAGTTTCAATGGTTCGGTTAAGTCTGGCAGGTTGTAGCCGATGACGATGCTGCCTGCTGTCATGGGCAGCAAGATTACGCCTTTGTCGGCTGGAACTTTGGCGATTTCGTCGTCTTTCATGCCGGTGTCGCTGGCCCCAAAGTCTACTGTGCCTTTGGTAAATTGTTCGACTCCGGCGCCGCTGCCTACTGATTGATAGTTAATTTGTACTTTGGGGTTGATTTTGTTGAAGTCTTGAAACCAACGCTGGTACAGGGGGGCGGGGAATGAGGCGCCGGCTGCGGTGATGGCTACGTCTGAGGCTAGGGCGAGTTTGGTGTTTTCCGCTGTGCCGGTGGCTGCAACGGGGGAAGCGCCGGGAGATGCTGCGGTGTCGCCGGGGCTGGGGCTGCTGCCTGTGGTTGTGCTGCCGCCGCCGCAAGCTGCTAAACTGAGGGCGATCGCCATAGCCGAAATTGCTGTAGTCAGACGGTTTGGATTAATCAAGTTGAGACGAAAAAGCATAGGTATACAAAAGTTTCGATCGTTATAGGGGTGTCCCGCATCAGCATAGCGCGCAAAAGTAAAGGTTAGGTTAAGAATCTTTACACTTAATCCCAATTTAATATTAATTAATATTATTAACGTTATTAATGAGCTTGACAATTGTGAAGTTATAAGATATAGGGAAGAGAAATAACTACGGAAACAAGCAGTCGATCGCCCGATCGCGAAAAATTCCCCATTAAATTATCACAAGATCGAGGCTTGAGAACCAGAAAACCATACAATGGTGGTTATTTTGACAGTAGTGCTAGTATTAAGGATTTAAAAGCTGCGGGCATTGAAGCTTGCATCTGACAAATACATTCTGACGAATGCTGTTTGATGATATGGCAACCGCCCTGACGGTGAGGACGTTCTTAATTGCACAAACATAAACGGTCGATTGCAACTTCGGTCTTCCTTCTTTCTTCTGCTATAATGCCTGCTCCTATTGAATTAATCTGGGCTGTTATTGGTTTGCTTCTGACGATAGGAGGCACTTTTTTGCCTGCATCTGTCACAATTCCGATCGGGTTGTGGGACGATCGAGGACTTCAGGCCTACTCTTTAGGTGTTACCTATCAAATTGGAGCCGTCTTGCTAGTAGGCTGCATGGGGGGGAAAAATGCTGCGGCTCTCTCGCAAATTGCTTATTTGGCATTAGGGTTAACTTTGTGGCCAGTTTTTTCTCAAGGCGGCGGCATCGGCTATCTCAAAGAAGCGAGTTTTGGGTATTTGCTGGGTTTTGTGCCTGGTGCTTGGGTGTGCGGCTGGGTGGCTTTTAAGGTGGCTTCGCGGCTGGAATCTATGGCTTTTAGCTGTTTGTGCGGTTTGTTCACTGTTCACACGATCGGCTTAATTTATCTAATTTTTACTTACTGGCTACCTCCGGCAAAAAAAACACCTTTATTTGATGAGATTCTTAAATATTCGGTTTATCCCCTGCCGGGACAATTGGCGGTAGTTTGTGCGATCGCAGTGCTGTCATTTACTTTACGCCGCTTGATGTTTTATTAATTCGGGAATTGAGAATTGGGAATGGGGAATTGGTAATCGGTAATCGGGGATTGGTTGTTGTGTCAAATAAGGTTATACTATCATTGCCCAACGGGAGAGTCATCTCGCTGCGGCTGGGATTGCTTTGCTGCACTGCATTCTGCTGACAAAAACCAGCGAAATTTGAGTAAATTATCCCATGCGCGATGCCCCCTATTCAATTGCCTAATTCATGCGTTTTAAAAGAAATCCCTTGTTCTGGATTGCTGCTGTTATCAGTTTAGTTTTAGACCACCTGACTAAGTTTTGGGTGGTGCAAAATTTTGAATTGACGATTCCTCCGCAGACGCAGCCGCTGTTACCCGGAGTGTTTCACTTCACTTATGTTGTTAATACCGGTGCGGCTTTTAGTCTGTTCAGCAATGGCGGGGCGAATTGGTTGCGGTGGCTGTCTTTGGGCGTTAGTGTCGGATTGATTGTGCTGGCTTGGTTCGGGCCGCGAATTAACCGCTGGGAACAAGCTGGCTACGGTTTGATTTTGGGGGGAGCACTGGGGAACGGCATAGATAGATTTGTTTCGGGTCATGTTGTAGATTTTATCGATTTTCGGATAATTCGGTTCCCCGTATTTAATCTGGCGGATGTGTTTATTAATGCTGGGATTATCTGTTTGTTGATTGCAACTTTTCACAGTGCACCGCCTACTCCGACTACTCCGAGAACTCAGGACGATCGCGATTCTATTTCAGAGTAACTTTTAAGAAGTCAATCAATTTTAGATCTTAGATTTTAGATTTTAGATTAACCCGCGCACCCGCTGTACCGTTCTCAGGTTTATCGGGTGCGGAGCTTTTTTTTGCTTATCCACTAAAGAAGCCAGGGGCCTCGCCACCAATTGTTTTCGGTCATTTGTCGGTTGTCTGTTGTCAGAAGGTATAGGTATCAACTTAAAGTTAGAGTCATTTATGAGCTATAATTATATTTTTTATTGCTAAGGCTAAACTCGATCTCCATCAAAAGCAATTTGGTCACAAACTCCCGGATTTATCCGTGGGATAAATTACCTAATCTAAAATCTAAAATCTAAAATCGGATGACTCCTAATCCATTTGCTCAAGAACGCTTACTATTTGCCCCAGCAACGCCCGATGCTGACGCTATCCCGACTATTTTTGCTTTTCCCAACGAGTACACGGTGGGTATTACCAGTCTCGGCTATCAGATAGTATGGGCAACTTTGGCGGTGCGATCGGATATTGAAGTAGGTCGTTTATTTACTGATATTCGCGAACCACTTCCCCGACATCCAGAGTTACTGGGATTTTCGCTTTCTTGGGAACTAGACTATGTAAATATTCTCAATTTATTGGAATCTCTAGAAATTCCGATTTGGGCGTCAAAACGAACTGATAATCATCCGATAGTATTCGGCGGTGGCCCGGTTTTTACGGCTAATCCCGAACCTTTTGCCGATTTTTTTGATGTGATTTTGCTGGGAGATGGCGAACATCTCATAGACAATTTTATTGATGCTTGTAAAGAAGTCCGTACCGCCGACAGAAAAACTCAATTGCGGCATTTAGCCCAAGTTCCGGGAGTTTACGTCCCCAGTTTGTACGAAGTAACTTATCTGGATGCGACTGAGGGGATTAAATCGATTCAGCCTGTTGATTTGGAAATTCCCAGTATGGTTGAAAAACAGACGTATCGCGGCAATACTTTATCTGCTTCCACTGTAGTGACGGAAAAAGCGGCTTGGGAAAATATTTACATGGTGGAAGTGGTTCGTAGTTGTCCAGAAATGTGCCGTTTTTGTTTGGCAAGTTATCTGACTTTGCCGTTTAGAACGGCGAGTTTGGAGGATTCGTTAATTCCGGCGATCGATCGCGGTTTAGCTGTGACTAATCGTTTGGGTTTGTTGGGTGCTTCGGTGACTCAGCACCCGGAATTTGAAGCGTTGCTGGATCATTTGAATCATCCGAAATACGACGGCGTGCGGCTGAGTCTTTCTTCGGTACGGACGAATACGGTGACAGTTAAATTGGCAGAAATATTAACAAACAGAGACAGCAAATCTGTGACAATTGCGGTGGAAAGCGGGAGTGATCGCCTCCGCAAAATCGTTAACAAAAAACTCAGAAATGACGAAATTATTCAAGCTGCTATCAATGCTAAGGCTGGCGGATTAAAGGGAATTAAACTTTACGGGATGGCGGGAATTCCAGGTGAAGAAATGGAGGATTTAGAGGAGACGGTGGCGATGATGCGGGCGATTAGAAAAGCTGTTCCCGGTTTGCGGTTAACTCTGGGATGCAGCACTTTTGTCCCGAAATCTCACACTCCTTTTCAGTGGTTTGGAGTCAATAAAGATGCAGAGAAGAGGCTGAAGTTTTTAGATAAAGAATTGCGGAAGTTAGGTTTAGAATTTAGACCTGAAAGCTATAACTGGTCTGTGATTCAGGGGTTGCTCTCTAGGGGCGATCGGCGGTTGTCTCGGCTGTTGGAATTAGTTCGGCATTACGGCGATACTTTGGGCAGTTATCGACGGGCATTTAAGGAGTTGCGGGGACAGTTGCCTGAGATGGATTTTTATGTTTTTCAAGAGTGGGAATTGGATCAGGTTTTGCCTTGGAGTCATTTAAAAGGGCCGCTACCGGAGGCGACTTTGAAGAAGCATTTGGCTGAGGCGATGAGTCATTTTAGGACGAAGGATTTGCAGTTGACGACTTAGGAAATAGCGGGATGCAAAAGATTAAAACTAACGGTTGCTGTTTGTACTGATACAGAGGATAATACTGCAAATGCTGAAACGCGATCGCACTTAACTGTCTAGCCAAACGATACAATGCCCAATTTTAAATATTCGTCGCTGATTAATGCCACCGTTGAAGCAGTCTGGAACTTTCACGAAAGGCCGGACATTCTGCAACTTTTGACTCCGCCTTGGCAACCGGTGAAAATCATTCGCCGCGAAGGGGGACTCGATGTGGGTGCTGTATCAGAATTTCGCCTGTTATTGGGGCCGATTCCTGTAAAATGGGTGGCGACTCACACTCGGTGCGAACAATATCGCTTGTTTGTTGATGAACAAACTGAGGGCCCAATGGCACGTTGGGTTCACCGACACGAGTTTACCTCAGAAAATGGCAAAACTAGATTGACAGATGCGATCGCATTTTCAATACCGGGCGGCCCGATTGTCGATTTGTTGTTAGGTTGGTGGGTGGAAATGCGGTTAACAGATATGTTTCGCTACCGCCACGAAGTCACAAAAAGAGAGTGCGAAAAAGATGCAAACAACGGCTGAATATTACTGTGCTTTCTGCGGCGAACCGAGTACAACGTTTGTTGATATTAGCGGTGGTATGGAGCAATCTTATATCGAAGATTGTCAGGTTTGCTGTCGCCCGAATGTTCTGTATGTCAGAATAGATGAAGATACCCTGGATATTGAAATAGATACAGACTATCAAGAATAAGTGACTATAAAAATGTAGGAATTGCCTGTGATGCTGACTTGGTAGAATTCATAAATCTTGAAGCTGCTGCTTCTACGAAAGCCTGAAAAATTCGAGAGTTAAACGAACAGTTTGGCGACATTTCCGGGTGCCATTGAATTGCTATCATCCAAGGGTGAGAGCAGTGTTCCATTGCTTCTACCAAAGTGTCAGGTGCATTGGCTACTATTTGCCAATCGGATGTTACCTTCCGCACAGCTTGATGATGCCAGGAAACAACTGTTGTTGAAGTTTTTCCCATAATTTTTGCTAGCAGACTGTTTGGCTCAATTTCAATGGTATGCTCGATCGCACGCGGGGGAATTCCCGATCCGTGATTAACCTCATCTCCGTAAGCATCCGGTACGTGAATCACCAAACTGCCGCCGCTGGCTACGTTCAGGATTTGCATTCCCCGGCAAATCCCCAACACAGGTATGTCAGCCTTCAACGCTAGCTTTGCTAAGCTTAATTCAAAATTGTCGCGTTCTGCATTAACCGAGTAAACTGTGCGATCGACATAACCGCCATAAAGTTCTGGGTTGATATCTCCGCCCCCGGAAAAAATCAAACCATCTACTGCATCCAAAATACTAGCCGGATCTAATTGATTGGGCGGCAGTAAAATCGGAATGCCACCAGCCGCCTGAACTGCATCAATATAAGTTCCATTTAAGCGGTATTCGCCTGCTGGACAGCGGTTGTATGTTGTGATGCCAACGATAGGAAACTTTTTCATTTGTTAGCGATTAGGAGATAATTAATTAAATTAATACACAGATTTGGGACGATTTGTAATCAGTTTTTCATGGGCATTGCTCAGAGCCATGGTCCACAAGAAAACTTACTTATTGTGAAACAAGCGTCTTGCCTGTTTCTTGTCTGATTACTTGTGATTGATTCCTATATTAAACTGAGGATTCGCTGCATGGCTGTCTAATTTGTAACAGTTTCAGTATGAGTTTCCTGCAGGGGTTGGCGCGTACACAGATAAGCCAGCGGCCCGAACAGCGGCACTAATGTTACCGCCCAAAATGCTGTATAATTCTGCATTCCTCGGCGGGCCATATCGTCTCCTAATAAGGCAGGAAATAGTAGGCAAAGCATACAAAAGTCTAAACTCATTACGTGGATAAAACGGTTGGTTTGCCACTGTGCAATAAAATCCGACCAATTGCCTTTTGTCAAGCCAAAGACAACTAAACCAACAGCAGCTAATGTTAAGAAAATTCCAGTAAAACGGGAGTCTAATATCTTTAAAAAGATATTTTTATGACCGCTAAATTCTGGATTAGGTTCGCGCAGGGCTAAATAAGGCAGCAAGGCAAAGGCGCCGACGCCAAAGGATAAAGTGGCAAATAGCCATGCAGGTATTTTCTGGCCCCTGCCGTCAGCAAATAAGAGGCAACAGTAGATGAGCGGCCATACTCCCATGATGTTGAACAACGCTACAATTAAAGGGTTGATGTCTGCTATTTTGCCTGTGGAAAGATTGGTAATTAGTGTGATGGTTTCTGGGCTGTCGGGTGGTGCAAATACAAAGGCGTAGGTGGTAAATGCAATCCAAAGCAGCCAAAATCCAATTTTTCGGAACATAGTTAGTTTTGTTTACTTCTGATATTACTATAGCAAGCTTAAAGGGTTTTTGAATAAGACTTTTTTTGTTTACTGCAGAGGACGCAGAGGAGGAGAGGAGAATATCTGAATGTATTGTTATTTGGTATTGCGGGTTTTGGGCAGATTGCTAAATTTTTGCATAAATTGGCGATCGATCCAATCTTTCCAATACCACAGCAGCGCCGATTCCCACATGAAAGATCCGCGAGATGCGATCGCCCTTTTATTCCCAGTACCAATTAACCCTAAATATTTTTCCTGCGGTGCAAAGGGTTTCAGGGGTTTTTCCAATAAAAACTGCTGCAAATTTTCAAACAGCGGTTTGCCCTGACGCACGGCAAACACGCCTGCTTTGGGACGGGGATAATTAACCATCGCTGCGATATCTCCAGCCGCAAATACGTTGGGGTGAGAGACTGATTGCAGGCAATCGTTGACTTGGATAAAGCCGTTTGAATCGGCTGCTAAACCGGATTCTGCGATCCAATTGGCTGCCGATGCTTGTGTCACCCAAAAAATGCGATCGCACTCTAATTCTAAACCTGATTTACAAGAAATTTGGTAATTCGTAGGGAATTGAGGATTGGTTTCTCTCTCAATCTTTTTTACAGCACAGACTTTTTCCTTTAAATGCAATTGAATGCCGCGACTGATGAGAATTTCTTGAAGGCGTCGGCGCACCCGCTGATTGTGTCCCTGCATCAATTCAGCGCGGCTGTGAAACAAATGAATTTCTAATTCTTCTTTCTTCCCCCTTCCCTTTTCTCTTTTATGTCTTTCGGTGTACCTTAATATCCATCCGTTAAATCCGTTACAGAATCCGTTGCCGAACCCCTCTTCCTTCCCCAATCGAGATTGCATATTTAAGGCTAATTCTACACCACCTGCACCGCCACCGACAATTGCGATCCGCAGCGGTTTATCGGGATGATTTTGCCTAGATTGTATCAACTGATTCCAGCTAGCTAAAAACTCCGGTACGGGTTTAGCTGCAATTGCATATTCTGCCGCACCCGGTACAGATAAAGTCGCGGGAGTGCTGCCGATATCCACAGAAAGCAAATCAAAATTAACCGAAGGGTGAGTTTGACAAATAACTAAGTTTTTGTTAAAGTCGATCGCGATCGCCCGATCGACCAATATTTGACACCCGGCAAATTCAGCGAGCGATCGCAAATCGATGTGACATTGATCGTAATCGTAAAACCCGGCAACGTGCCCCGGCAGCATTCCCGAATAAGGCGCGTGCAGGACATCGCTAATCAGAGTCAAACGCACTCCAGGCAGCGGTTTGATGCCGAACATTTTTAATACAATAGCATGACTGTGACCGCCACCAATTAACACTAAATGTTTCACAATTACAGATGTTCGATCGAAATATTCCAGCAGCGATATTGTACAGCACTCGCACTCCTTGGGCCACACTGTCCGGTAAGGAGAGCTTGCAGTGCGTAATGAATGATTTCCCAGCACTTTGACATAATGCTCTCATCTACTCTGTGTCTCATAGATTATACTTCGCTCAGTTGCGATCGCATAACATCAATCCACCTATTGCACTTAACCGATTCCACATTCAGCGCCAATGGCTGTAGACTGTAGAGCGAGCAAATTTTATCACCAAATTATGCCGGGGTGTGTTTCAATAGCTAACTCACCATTCAAAACTATGACATTACGCATCATTCCGCGCAGTTGGCAGCGATCGATAAAAACTCTTTTCCCGCTTCTGTTTGCCCTCTCATTCATTATAGTATTGCTGGCGAACAACTTCATTCCTGCGATCGCCCAGCAACCCCGCCAGGAAATTCGCGGCGTTTGGATGACGACAAACGACAAAGACATCCTCAGAGATCGTCGCAAACTAGGAGATGCTGTCAGCCAATTAAAGCGGTTAAATTTCAACACAATTTATCCCGTAGTCTGGAATTCAGGCTATGCAATGTATCCCAGCTATGTAGCGCAGCAAAGAGACATTCAGCCCTTTGTTTACAGAGGGTTAGACGGACAAGATATGCTCGCCGATTTAATTGATAAAGCTCACCGCCAAGGCCTGTTAGTGATTCCTTGGTTTGAGTTTGGTTTCATGGCTCCCCCCACATCAGAATTAGCCTTAAATCATCCCGAGTGGCTGACCCAAAAACAGGACGGTAGCCAAACATCAAACGACGCGGGCGGGGAAGTAGTTTGGCTCAATCCCTTTCATCCAGAAGTCCAGCAATTCATTACCGAACTCGTACTAGAAATCACCACTCAATACAACGCCGACGGCATTCAATTTGACGACCACATGAGTTTGCCGGCAGAATTTGGCTACGATGACTACACAATTGCTTTGTATACCAAAGAAACAAAAAAAGCTCCGCCCAAAGATTTTCAAAATCCAGCATGGGTGCAGTGGCGAGCCAATAAAATTACGGCTTTTATGTCGCAGCTAAATCAAGCCGTCAAAGCAGTCAAACCCAATGCAATTTTCTCGATTTCTCCCAATTATTACGATTTTGCTTACAAACATCACCTGCAAGATTGGCTGGCTTGGGTGCGTTTGGATATTGCCGACGAGCTAATCGTGCAAGTGTACCGTCCCAATCTAGAATCATTTGTGGACAAGATTAACCGTCCAGAAATGCAAGAAGCACAGCAAAAAATTCCCACCGGAGTTGGGATTATGACAGGTTTGAGGAATAACCCAGTGCCGATTCACCAAATTAAATCTCAGGTGCAAGCAGTCCAAGGATACGGCTTAGGCGTCGCTTTCTTCTACTACGAAAGCTTGTGGGAATATGCACCAGAACCCCTCGCCCATCGACTTTCTCAATTTAGTGCTTTCTTCCCGTCTTCTGCATTCCGAACAGCGCTACAAATACCCAGACGCGCGGCGACTTTCCCTCCGCCTGCGCCACCCAAACCAGACCCAAAAGCTAAGCCAGAGCAACCTACTAAAAACAGCCAACCTTCGCCATTACCAACCACGTAAAATAATTAAAAAGTAGGGTGCGCAATGCGCACCTTACCGCGAGATCAATCATTAATCATAAATAAAAATGCAAACTAACCAAAAACTTTTACTTCCACAAATGGGCTGTGGCACTTGGGCCTGGGGCAACAGATTTCTCTGGGGCTACAATGAAAGTATGGACGAGGAATTGCAAGCCGTTTTCAATCTTTGTGTTAGTAACGGCGTCACTTTATTCGATACCGGCGACTCTTACGGAACAGGAAAATTAAACGGACGCAGCGAGCAGCTTTTGGGGCAGTTTTATCAACAATATCAAGATAAAAATAAAGACAGTATTTGTATTGCGACAAAACTGGCTGCTTATCCTTGGAGACTGACGCGACAATCAATGATATCGGCTTGCAAAGCCTCTGCTGCGCGCCTCGGAAAAAATGTAGATTTGGTACAAATGCACTGGTCTACAGCCAATTACGCTCCTTGGCAAGAGGGGGCGCTTTTAGACGGTTTGGCTGACCTTTACGAGCAAGGATTGGTCAAGGGAGTGGGCTTGTCTAATTACGGGCCGAAACGGCTGAAATGGGTGCATGGGAAATTTAGCGATCGCCAAATTCCTATTGTTACTTTACAAGTGCAATATTCGCTACTTTCTACCTATCCGGTGACAGAACTCGGATTGAAAGATGTTTGCGATGAATTGGGGATAAAATTGATTGCTTACAGTCCTCTAGCCTTGGGGTTGCTGACGGGTAAATACTCCGAAAACGGCTCTCTTCCTAAAGGTATCCGAGGTTTGGCGTGCAAGCAGCTACTTCCGGGAATGCGATCGCTTTTGGAGTGTTTGCGAGAAATAGCGGCATTCAGAAACAAGACTGTTTCGCAGGTAGCTATCAACTGGTGCATCTGCAAAAAAACTATTCCGATTCCTGGGGCTAAATCTGCGGCACAGGCGAGGGAAAATATCGGTGCTTTGGGGTGGGAGTTAGACTCGGGCGAGATTGCAGAATTGGATAAGGCGGCGGCGAGTGTAGATAAGAAAATGGTGCAGAATATCTTTCAAACTCGATAATTAGATAGCGGTAAGGTGCGCACTGCGCACCCTACATATAAAGCTAACCGCAAAAATTTTCCACACACCGCACAAACATTTCTACACCCATCCCTAGCGCAGTTTCATCAAAATCAAAACGCGGGTGATGGTGCGGGTAAGCTAAGTTTTTATCGGGATTTGCTGAACCCAAAAAGAAATAGCAACCGGGAACTTCTTGCAAAAAGAACGACATATCCTCGCCGCCCATTGTTTGGCATTCGGGAACGATTCCTGCAGGAGTTTCGACAACTGATTCTGCCACGCCGCGGACCAATTCAGCTATTCTCGAATCATTAATAACTGGCGGATAAAGCGAACAATAATCTAATTGGTAATTTGCCCCGTGACTCTGACAAATTCCGGCAATTACTTGCTCGATTCGCTGTGCAAAATAACCTTGATATGCAGGATTGAAATAGCGCACCGTGCCACCGATTTGAGCGGTATCGGCAATGACGTTGTGGGTGTGGCCTGCGTGGAATTTGCCGACAGTTACTACCGCTGAGTCGATCGGGTCAATGTTCCGCGCGACGATTGCCTGCAATGCGCTGACAATTTGGGCTGTAACTACGATCGAGTCCACAGTTTGATGTGGCATTGCGCCGTGTCCACCTTTGCCAAAAATCGTGCACTCAAAAACTTCTACAGCCGCCATCAAAGCGCCGCTGCGGACGCCTACAGTACCCAAAGGTAGATTGTTCCACAAATGCAAGCCCACGATCGCATCAACATCAGGATTCTTCAAAACTCCCGCTTCAACCATCGGTTTTGCGCCTCCTGGCCCTTCTTCGGCGGGCTGAAAGATAAATTTTACTTTACCCGAAAAGCTGTGTTTGTGCTTTGCGAGATAACAAATAGTACCGAGGGCGATCGCAGTGTGGCCGTCGTGACCGCAAGCGTGCATAATTCCATCATGCTGCGATCGATAATCCACCTCATTTTCCTCTTGAATAGGCAAAGCATCCATATCCGCGCGAATTGCCAAAACCCGCCCCGGTTTGCCGCTGTCTATAATGGCGACAATACCAGTTTTAGCAATATTAGTTTCATGATCTATGCCCCATTCCTGCAACTTTTGCGAGACAAACTGCGCCGTTAAATTTTCATCAAAACTCAACTCCGGCTTTTGGTGCAAAAGGCGGCGCCATTCGACTAGCTGAGGCTGCAAATTTCTAATTTCCAGCCGCAATTGAGATAAATCGACAGACGTTAAATTCGGTAAAGTAGAAACCATGTTTTATTCTCCTTTTTTTGATTAGGTTTTAGATTTAATCACTTAATAAATGGTAATCACTAATTATAGCAGCCCAGAATAAGTTGTGAAACTCTGTCTTCTCTTTCTCTACGCTCTCTGCGGTCTCTGCGGTTAAAATAAAATCTTCTTAAATCCTATCCCAGTTGTGCAGGAGATTTTTTTTTAATGAACCGCAGAGGGCGCAGAGTACGCAGAGGAAGAGCAGAATGAGAAAGAGAGGTGTTTAGAATAGGGTTATTTAGAAGTCTGAGCAACTAAATTAACCCCTGGCAGTAACCGCTCTAAATCTAAATCTGAAGCAATTTTAGCTAATTTAGCAAGGTCAGTCGGGTCATCTAAATGCGGCAAAATACCCAACACAGGTATTTGAGTCAGCGACTGGATCAAATCAACGGGCGCTAGATCGGCAATTTCTTGTTCCGAATAAGCTTTAACGCAATTGAGCACAATTCCTCTCAGCTTAAAACCAGTGTGTCTGGCGAGAGCAACATTCGCCACAGCTTGCCCGATCGCCCCCAACTTCACAGGTACTACCAAAACCCCCCTCAGCCGCCAATCCCTGGCAATATCGGCCACCGTCAGTTCCCACGTTACAGGCGAACCGAGTCCTCCCAAAGCTTCCACCAACACAAAATCCTTGCGCTCCGAGAGGCTTTGCCACGCCGTCCAAACCTTTTCGAGTTCGATACGTCTCCCCTCCCGTTCGGCGGCGATCGGCGGTGCTAGAGGCGCATCAAAGTGCAGAGGATTGAGTTCTTCGGGGGATTGGTCGAGGGAAAACAAACGGGTGTAGAGTTCGCGATCGCCCGTTCCCGTTTGCCACAGCTTCATAATTCCCAAACTGCGATCGGGAAAATACATTTGCCAATAAGCAGCCAGAGCGCTGGTCAAAACAGTTTTGCCCGCGTCGGTATCAGTTCCAGCAATTAGCAGCGAGTTCATTGGCAAAAAGCTAACAAATAATTGGCCTCAACCTCAGTCTAGGGGAATTTTGCCAGAAGTTTAGAGTTCTGGCGACGGTGCGGGTGTTGGTGCTGGTTCCGGTGACGGCGCGGGTTCCGGTTCCGGCGAGGGTGCAGGAGTTGGGGCCGGTTCCGGTGACGGTGCGGGTGTTGGCGCCGGTTCCGGTGACGGTGCGGGTGTTGGCGCCGGTTCCGGTGACGGTGCGGGTGTTGGCGCGGGTGTTGGTGCTGGTGTTGGCGACGGCGCGGGCGTTGGTTTGGGTGCGGGCGTCGGTTTGGGCGTCGGTTTGGGCGTCGGTTTGGGCGCTGGAGTCGGCGCGGGCGTCGGTTTTGGTGTCGGAGTTGGCGCTGGGCTGGCTTCTGGGCTGGCTTCTGGGCTGGCTTCTGGGCTCGGTTCCGGCAAAGGTTCTGGGCTCGGTTCCGGCAAAGGTTCTGGGCTCGGTTCCGGCAAAGGTTCTGGGCTCGGTTCCGGTAAAGGTTCTGGGCTCGTTTCCGGCAAAGGTTGCGGGGTTGGGGTTGGCAAAGGTTGTGGGGTTGGGGTTGGCAAGGGTAGCGGGTTTGGTATCGGAGTTAGTGTCGGCGTCGGACTTGTAAGTGCTGGCGGTGTCGGAGTGGGTTTGGGGCGCGAATTGTTGAGAAATGAGCCGACTAAAGCCCAGGAACCGAAGCCCGTCAAGATTACTAAGCCCGCCAGCAGTCCGATCGCAGCGATGGGATTGTCCCAAAAAGTGTCGCCAGCAGGCTCACTTAAGGGGTCTGGCTGGTTTGGCGGGGGGGAATTCTGGGCGGCGGGCTCTGGCGGCCTGCCCACGGCCACCGTTGCTATTAGCGAAGGGTTTGTCGGCACCACTGCTGGCGGCGCGGGCGGTACAGTTGGCTGGCTAGGCTTAGGATTAGTTTGGGTATCGAGTGCTTGGGCGACTTCGCTGACAGATTGATATCGATCGCCCGGAGACCGACTCAACATCCGATTCAGCACCAAAGCCAAACCCGTGCTCACCTGGACTCGCTGCTGCCAATTCCACTGCAGCGTGGTTTGATCGAGCAATTCCTGCGGTTCTTTGCCTGTCAGCAGGACGATCGCCGTTACAGCTAAAGCGTAGAGGTCGCTGCTGGCTGTTGCTCGCCCGCTGTGCAACTGTTCCATCGGCGCGTAGCCGATTTTGCCGACAGTTGTCGCGTGGGCTGTTCCTTCGGGAGACTGGACTTTTGTGGCGAGTTCCTTCACCACTCCAAAGTCAATCAGCACCGGCAACTTGTCGTTTTCACGGAGGATGATATTTTCTGGGGAGATGTCGCGGTGGATGATGCCGCGGGCATGGATGTGAGCGAGTACCGGCAGCATTTGCCGGATAAATACCAAGACTTCGGCTTCAGTGAAGCTGCGACCATTTGAAGTTCGATCGAGCAACAGTTCGCGGTAAGTCATCCCTTCCACGTAATCCTGCACTAAAAACAAACGCTGGTTCTCTTCAAATATTGCCCGAAACTGGGGAATTTGTGGGTGCCCAATTTGGTAAAGTATTGCCGCCTCTCTTTGAAACAATTCCTTCGATTTTTCCAAAACGTAAGGCCCGCTTTGCACAGGGATCAATTCCTTCAGAGCGCAGCGTTCTTGAAACCGTCCCAAATCTTCTACTAAATAAGTCCGGCCAAATCCTCCTTGGCCTAAAATATTCACCAAGCGGTAGCGGTTTTGTAGGAGAGTTCCAATAGCAATAGGTGGCTGCATAAGTTTAAGTAGAAACTGTTAAAAAATAGACGATCGCTCACAGACTTAGTAATGCTATGTCTTTAATGCTCTTGAGCATACTTCACTATCTGTAGTCCCCAGTCCCGACCAAAGTTAGTATTTTACATTTTTTTGACATTCTTGGACGCAAGAATGCTCAGAAACCGGGTTTTTTCAGGAAAATACACGGGTTGCAACCCGCAAATCCGATCGAAAACCCGGTTTCTGCGTCAATATCTCAAGGGAGAAATGCACGATTTTTCGTAGAAACCGGGTTTTTTGGCCTTAGCCCTAATAAATTGTCGCCCCTCGGTCTAGGCTATACATCTCTATAAAGCTGGAGATTATTTATGGGAGATGTCTGCTGACTACTGACTACTGACTAAGCTTTGCTTTCACCATGTCTTGAATTCTGTTACCGTCTGCTTTGCCTTTAAGCTGCTGCATTGCCTTGCCCATCACCTTGCCCATATCTTTTGCCGAAGTAGCGCCAACCGAAGCAATCACTTCGTCAACGACTTGACTCACCTCTTCGTCTGACATCTGCGGCGGCAAATACTCTTCAACAATTGCCAACTCCGCCTCCTCTTGTGCCACTAAATCTTCGCGACCACCTTTGCGGTATTGTTCTATCGAATCTCGGCGCTGTTTGGCTATTTGCATCAAAATTTCCATTTCTTGAGCTTCTGTCAGCGTCTCTTGGCCGGAGGGACGAAGGCTGACTTCTTTTTCGAGAATAAATTTCTTGATGCCGCGAACTGTTTCCAAGCGAACTTTGTCCTTGGACTTCATGGCTGCTTTGATTTCTGCGTCAATGCGTTCTCTTAAGCTCATCGATTTCTACCTTGCTTTGCCCAATATCAAAAATCTGGAGTATGCTTCCGATTCTTAACTTTTTTTACAGTATTTTTCAAGTTTATTGCCTGTTGGCGGCATTTTTATCGCATTGAACCCTGATGCCTTCGGCCTTCGACTGAATTTTGGGCGACTAGACTTCCAGCCTCGGCTCCAAATTGACTCACGCCAGAACTTTTAGACGCAGGGGCACAAGTGCGATCGTACTTCTGCCAGTACAGAGTTCGCTAGAACCCACATTCCACACCTTGGGGGTGTCACACAGCATAATTACGCAGAATGCTCTATCTTTACAGTAATAAATTATGCCTTTAAAAAGTAATTTGTCCGTTAATGTACGGTATTAAAGTATAATTCATAGTTTTATGGCTCGATAAAAATAAGTAAAAACCGATTATGACCGTTAAGGATGCCGAATGTGGGGTAGAAACCGGGTTTGTTGGACATATTTCTGCAAGTCCTATTCAATTCGGTTGACTTCACACTTGTGGTCGCCCCGAATGTTAAATCTATTAAAAAATTGGCTGAATATTTCTAGTTTCAGATGGTAAGATAGCGATGGAATAAACGTCCTGCAAGAGGCCTGCTGTGATCCGTTCTGCTACTTTACCGCTTCCGCTTCCCGAGCCGCCGGTTTCCGCTCATGACCGTCTGCGGCTGTTCTCCGGTTCTGCTAATGTTCCTCTCGCCCAAGAGGTGGCTCGCTATCTGGGGATCGATTTGGGGCCGATGGTTCGCAAGCGGTTTGCTGATGGGGAACTCTACGTTCAAATTCAAGAATCAATTCGGGGTTGCGATGTTTACTTGATTCAGCCAACTTGCTGTCCGGTAAACGATCGCCTCATGGAATTGTTAATTATGATCGATGCTTGTCGCCGCGCTTCGGCCAGACAAATTACTGCCGTCATCCCCTATTACGGATATGCTAGGGCTGACCGCAAAACGGCCGGAAGAGAGTCGATTACTGCAAAATTAGTGGCTAATTTGATTACGGAAGCTGGGGCCGGTCGCATTTTGGCGATGGATTTGCACTCAGCTCAGATTCAAGGTTATTTTGACATTCCTTTCGATCACGTTTACGGTTCGCCGGTGCTTTTGGATTATCTGGCGAGCAAGCAATTGACGGATATTGTTGTGGTTTCGCCGGATGTTGGCGGAGTCGCTAGGGCGAGAGCTTTTGCCAAAAAGCTTGGTGATGCTCCCCTGGCAATTATTGACAAGCGCCGCCAAGCTCACAACGTGGCAGAAGTGATGAATCTTATCGGTGATGTCAGGGGCAAAACTGCTGTGTTGGTGGACGACATGATCGATACTGCCGGCACGATTTCTGAAGGTGCGAGATTGTTGCGCCGCGAGGGTGCGAGGCAGGTTTATGCTTGTGCTACTCATGCGGTGTTTTCGCCTCCGGCGATCGAGCGTTTGTCGAGCGGGGTTCTGGAAGAGGTAATTGTTACGAATACAATTCCTGTGCCGGAAGAGAACCGTTTTAAGCAGTTGACGGTGCTTTCGGTAGCCAATTTGCTCGGAGAAACTATTTGGCGGATTCACGAAGATAGTTCTGTTAGCAGTATGTTCCGCTAGAGGGCAAAGACACTTTTTGAATGTTTGTTTTAGGGTGCGTTAACCAAGTGTAACGCACCGTTTTTTTGCTCAATAGTGCGATGTTTACCGCAAGTAATAAGTCCAGGCTCATCTAAATTTTACTGTAAATATCCCTTGAATTCTTGTGGAGTGGGCGTCCCGCCTGCCCGGAAAATACAATTTAGAGGTCGAATAGCTTATCAAGTTCCTCGCTAAAATAACGGTTATAACTTTGTAGTGAGGACGAAAGTTCTCCTAAAATTCGCTCGGAATTGAGTTTTTACTACGAACCAAGGTGACAATCGCCGATCGCTCGCACTTGGTACCACCGGAACAAGAGATGGTAAAATTTTATCTTGTTGTTGGAAGAGGGCGACTTTTTTATATTCTAGATAAGTCTCATCACAATCAGGAGCCAATAGGGAAAAATCATGAAACATTCACTTGTACGAACAGTGGCCGCACTGGCAGGTTCAGCAATTTTAACACTTGGCGCGATCGGTTCGGCTAAAGCATTTACTTTTGACGAAACCGAAATTAACCAAGACCGAGTAATTGTCATCGCCCAACCCCGCCCTTCCGGTGGCTACCAATTGCTAATTCTAGAACAAGTCTCTGACAAGCGAAAATGCTGGAGCGAAAGTGGGTCTAATCCCGTGAAAGTCGATCCATTATTAGTTAGTTTTGATTTCACCGGTATTTGTGGCCGCGCCACTGACAGCAACGGCTTTTCAATTCGCATGGCAGGCACCGATTTAGCATTAAAATACACCCTAACTTTGGAAACTGTTGATGGCAATGTTCTACTAATTGGAACTCCGGTAGATTACCAAGGTAAATCGGTGATTATCGGGCGCACAAACGGCGATGTAAACGACTTCATGAAAATCAGTCTCGATCCTGCTTGGCGCTTGAGTAAAAGAGCTTACCAAGGCCGCACATTAGGTCACTTTTATTTCACTACCAATCAACCCGCGCCGGAAGAAATTGGCAATACCGGAGGCAATACCGAAGCAACACCGCAGCCAATACCGCAGCCAATACCAATACCAATACCAACACCGCAGCCCATACCGCAGCCCATACCGCAGCCATCACCGCAGCCAATACCGCAGGAAATACCAATACCGCAGCCAATACCGCAGGAAATACCAATACCGTAGGCAATACTAGCTTTTCTACAATTCGGAGATAGCTACCGATGATATCTACGCTTCCGAAATTAAAGAAGCTGTGGGCTTTGGGTTTGTAGCCCGGTTTTCTCAACATAATACCTTTCGACGGCAACTTGCTGTTACCAGAGAGCAATTGGTATCTTTAGTATTGGAATCCTGGAAAGGAATAGAAGATGCTATATCACATTTCCTAGCAATGTTTCTATCCGTCCCTATAGCGATGTTGATATTGTCCGCTGGAGTGCCTAAAAATTTCTCGTGGCGCCGGAAAACAAGATAGTTAGCGGTTATGGAGATGGAAATTTTAAAGCTACGCAGTCCGTCACTCGCGCTGAATTGATGGCGGTGCTCCGTTGAGCGGCGGAATTTGGTTTCTCTGCCCGGGGAATGAACCGGGATTTAGTTGCTAAAGAACCGTCTAAAACTTTTTCCGATAATCAGAATTATTGGGGTGCTTCTATTTTTACTCAAAGGTATTCTTATTGTTCTGTTGCTGCCGCTATTAACGAGATTGGCGATCGGTTTGCTTTCGAGGATTCTGCACAGCGGAATTACGGGGCGGCGGCTACTTGGTGGATGCTGAAATGCGTTAAGGCTCAGTAGAGCCAATTAGAGCCCTGACTTCTTCCAGAAGTGGGAAATCTGAGTATATTGCACAATTACCTCATTTTTTGGTTAATAGTTATATGTTGTACTCTTGTCAAGAACGGGATCTCCGGCCCGTTCCACAAAACTGGATTTTATTGTGGAACAGGCCGGAGATCCCGTTCCTAAACAAGTAATTGAGAATGGTGCAAGATATCAGTTAATCAGGACTAAAGTCCTTACTACAAACCAGTTCGTAATCAGGACTTTAGTCCTCATCATATCGTTTCCTTCCGTTTCTTCTTAGAGGGCTTTTTAGGAGTTTTCTGGACGGGGATGGTCTCGGATTCTTGCTGTGCGGAGTCTAGGGTTACTTTACACAAGTCGTTCACGGAAAGTTTTTGTTGCGATTCAAGTTCGTTTAGCAAGTTTGAAGCTGTTTCTAATATTTGCTTTTCCTGTCTGGCTTGAATAGTAGTTTTATTTTCGATCGCATCTAGCAACACAAAAATCGAGACTGTTTGCCAAATATCTAAATCGTCGCCGACGACATCGCAAGCAGAGACAATTTTGCCGTTTTCTGGGACGTGAATTCCTAAGCCGGAATCTTGAATTAACGGGTGGATTTCTGCTATACTTAAATCCGCAAGGTCTGTAATTTTATGTTCTAGGGATACTAAATCTGCTAAATCTGGCAAGTTGACCGATTCTGCGGCTAAAGGATCGAATTTAAAGGTAAGAGTTTGATTCAGCGGATCGGAAATGGCGTAAATTGATTGAATTTGCGATCGACTAACGGCACCTTTAGCGAAAAAATCTCTACCTTGCGGGGCGATCGCAATTTTTCCATTTTCAGCCACCTCCAAGCTTTCCAAACTAACCAGAGTCGCCGCCGTAGTCTTCACAAAAATCTCGTCCAACCCTAGCAAATCCGCCAATTCCTTCAAAGTGGGGGCAGGTTCAAACTCAACGCCCGCCCGCAAAATGAACTCTTCCAACACGTTAAACTGGCGCGGTTCGCTAATCGCCACCTCCAACGGAGTTTGCCGGATGGCGAAGCGGAATTGACGCGCCGCCAACACTGACAAACCCGGATTTTGTTGCTCAATTTGTTCGGCTAGCGAACTTAAATTCGAGTCTATGGGTTTAGTTGAGGACGCTAGAAACATCTACAAAACCTCCGCAGTGACGCACCGTTTTTGAAACTTCCTGATACATTTTTCCCACTGTACCTGTTTGTTGGGTAAATAAATCGTGGCAGCCGACAACTACCAGCAATTCTTGAGCGCGGGAAAATGCCACATTCACCCGTTCCGGTTCCTTAGCAAATCCAATATCGCCCCTAACATTATTGCACACGGTGCTGACAATAATTACAGGTCTTTCCATACCTTGAAATATGTCAACCGTACCAGTGCGGATACTCAAAGCAGGGAATCTTTCGCCTTCGATTCTGTCTTTAATTGCATTTAATTGAGCAGCATAAAAAGTGATAATTCCGATTTCTTTCGGTGGTTCACCCTCGGCAACTTTTGGCTGCCAAGCTGTCTCCATTTGTTCGCACAAACGCTCGATCGCATCAATCTCCTTGACATTCAACCGCGAAGTCCCCTGTTTTTCCTCTTCAAACCCTTGTCCCACGGGCGTTTTCACCCAGAGAATGTGATTATTTTCTTGAATGATTCTACCTGCCAGGTTGTGGGCGCGCTTGGTGTCAGCTTCCTGAATGCCACAGTTGAGTTTTTGCTGGTAAAACTGATTGATTGCGCCCATGATTTGTGGGTGCATTCGATACTGAGTTGTCAGCATTTTTTTGATGCTGTCGCTGGCATTTTCAAACAAAACTTTGAACAGCGATTCTTTTATGAAGCTAAGTTCGTCTCCGGTACAGCCGATGTCTTCGGCAATATCGTCGATCGTACTTTGATTAAACATCGGCGGCAATTGCCGGTGATCGCCCACTAATACTAACTTTCTGCCTTTCAAAGCGGGGATTAATAACTCGGGCGGAGTGCATTTGCTAACTTCGTCAATGATGACTGCATCAAAGCTGGGAAAGTTTTTAGTAAAATCGAAGCTGGCAGCTTGCACGCAAGTAATGCCGATAACGTTGGCATTGTCAATATAAATTTGCTTTAAATCGTTGCGGTCTTTTTCGGATGGGTTGCGAAGTTTTTGAATCCAATCTGTCACAAACGTTTGAGAAAGATTTAGGGCTATTTCTTCTTGTTCTAACTTGCGCTGCCAAGTTTTGAATAAACGCTTAATTTTGTTTAAAAAAGCTACGGTGAATAATCCTGTATTCGGAACTTCTGGTTGATATTGAGTCGGGATAGTTTGCCATGCTGACTCCCACCAATTTCTCTCAACCAGTAATGCTACTGTCGGTTGCTGCTGTTGCAGTTGAGCGGTAATTTCGCTCAATTCTGTTTGAAGTTCGGCGAGTTGCTGCTGCAAAGTTGCAGCCGCAGTTTGCAGCGGAGATAAATGCTCGTCAAGAGTGTTTTTGATGGTCTCCAAAACCCCAAAAGGGTCTAGATCGGCAATGGATTTTTCAAGCTGAATCAGGCTGGCTTTCCAAGCATCAACTTGCTTGACAAACTGCTGCGGTTGCTCCCAAATATTGGATTTTTGGGCGAGATATTGTTCGGCTAAAATCCGCAACTTTTCCGGGGCGTTTGACTGTTGGACAATTGCTTGCAACAAATTAGTAACTTCGCTAATTTTTAAGTTAGCCTCTTGCTGCGCTGTTTCTACCTGAAGTTTAGCGGCGGATATTTGCTGCTGGTTTAATGTTTGACCGATTTTATCTAATAACTGTTGCTGTTTTATAAGCTGCTGTTCGGTTTCGGTTTTCAGGGGAACCACGCACTGACGGGCATTTGCGAGGATACTGTGCAGCAATTCTTTGACTAGGCGATCGAAGGTAGCCTGGATATGATTTGGGTGCAATGATTCACTATAAAATTGTTGAATGCTGCCTAAGAAAGTGCGAGCTTTTTCGATGATAAACTTGCGCTGACTTTGACTGACTTGGGAGTAGCTGGCGAAGTCTTTGGCTAGTTGCTGCCACTGTGTACGATCGCCCGCAGAGAGCACGATCGGCGTTTGACTCAAATTTAGATGCAAAAACTCGCTAAACCGGAACTGTTGCCCTTGTATGTCCTTAAAACCCGCGCTTTCTTCGTGGGATATCGCCTTTTGCAACCGATCCAAATCGGGCAAATTGATTTTGCATTTGGGCGGCACGATCGGCAATTTGAGCGATCGGGCAATTTTCAGCAATCCTGGCGGCAATCCTACCATATCATCCGCGAGCATTGCGCCCGTTTCCCAGCACGTTTTCACGACTTCATAGAGTCCCGTATCCGCCGTCTCGATCCACTGTGCAACGGCGACGACAACGGCTGCAATTTCCGCTTTTCGCAGTTCCAAATTCTTGATTTTCTGTTCGAGATTGTGGCGGTGTGTCTGATTTTGCCGATCGCCCAATTCGAGTTGATTCACAGCCTCAGACATCTGCCGCGACACCCGCAACGACTCTGCAACCGCCGACATAGCGTGACAAACATCATCAGCGCGATCGAATGCCGTCTTAAATTCCGATATTTGCGCTGCTACAGTTTCCTGCAGCCAAACCGCAATCCCAAACCCGCCACAAGCAGGGCGATCGAAGCCGATTTGAGTAGCATAGCTGGCGGCAATCCGAACATTTGCCATAAAGTTTTCTACTAAAACATTACCTTCTGAATAGGGTTTTAGTCTGGGCATAAACTCGGCAACTTCTGGAGATTCCCAGTTGACATTCGGCGCATCCAGCAAATTTACTAGCCCGCTAACTAGAGATTCAATCTCGCTTTTTTCGCTTAAAATTACTTCATAATCTGCTGCTTGCTGGCTGCACTTTTCCTCAAGATTGGCTTTACTGTCGTGCAGGTGTTTTAGTTCATTAAAAAAATCTCTCTCTGCGGCACAGTAGGCGGTAAATCGCTCTGCTTCTGCCACCAACTGCCGCAAAGATTTGACATTAGTCAGGCGCTGGGATAGCTTTTCTTCGCAGTCAGTCGCCGTATTTTGCAGCCAAGTGCCGATCGCATTTTCCTCTAAAAACGGCTGCCCTTCTTCCTGCACCTTATGAGCTTTTCCCTTCCGCAAAGCCCGAATCGCCGGATTGTGAACTAACCGACTCAAAGCATTGTCTACAGCCAAATTTGCTTGGGAAGCAATTAACGTTTTCCCGCCCTGACGGGCAATTTGATAGCAAATCTCCGCAATCACAGTCGTTTTGCCAGTTCCCGGCGGCCCTTGAATCAAAATTAAATCCCGCGCCGAAAGCACCGTTTCTACGGCGGCAAGTTGGTCGTCATTAGCATTGCGATTTAATAAGTTTTCCCGCTCCAATTTAATCAGTTTTTCGGGCAGTCTCGCCTGAGAAGCATCGAATAAAAACTCACTCAAATATGGATTTTGAGCGCGCCCGTCTGTTAGCATTTTTAAAGCTTTTTTCTTGCGTTCTATCTGACTGATATCGCCCGCCGCCTCAAAATATAAGAATCCTTGTTTGGGCATTTGATATCTGCCGCCCGCCATGCGAGATCCTAAATCAACATCTAACTTAATCCGTAATTTACTATGTTCAAAGTCAATTTCCGCGATGCTACCCAATGTCTCTCCATCTCGGCTGCTTCTGCTTCCGGGCGGCGAATCAAACAGGATAATTTCTTCATTTCTGGCTTTTTTCAGCCTATCGCGAAAGTCGCCCAATTCTAAGGGATTTTCCTCATAGCCGTCAAGAGTTGCGGAATTACGTTCAATTTCAAAAGTGACGATATTGAAGCCGGAACCGTAATTGTGTCCTCGGAAAGGCACGCAAAATTGACGCGCTTCCGCGATGCGTTTTTCCACATTTAAAAAAGTATGCCAAACTTTTAGTTGTTCCGTAGTTGGTATGTGTCTGTCGTCCCAAAATGGCATTTGTTGGACGCGGGCGATCGACTTTACAGGAATTGGCGATCTACTGTTAGCCAAAAGTCGCAACTGAACCGGCAAAGCATACCCATCTTTCCTTCCTCTGGGAATCGCCACCAAACCAGCATCCAGCAGTTTTAAACCGCCGATTCCGTCTTCACAGCGTACAGTTGCTAACAACCGCAAAGTGCGATCGGCTTTTTGCAACAATTGGGGTAATTCAAAATCATCTCCATCCGTAGCAAGCAACAATTCCCAGATTTCTTCTTCAGAAAATCTCTCATTTACTTTTTGGCGACGCACGTAGAAAAGATTGTGGGATTTGCCAGCTATCTCCGACATCAGAATTTCCGCACGTTCTTTGCATTCCCAATCGCAATATTTCCCTAAAGCCGCTTCTCCTTCTATATCCCGAATAAACTTATTAATTGTGCGATCGCCACTAAATTTATATCCCCAATCTTCTGTTACTAAAGATGGCATATTTTGATGTTAGATGTTAGATTTTAGATTTTAGATTGGATTTAAGATTAGCACATCGGAACTTGTGGCGACAGAACCGCGACATCCCAAAAAAAATTAAGGTGTGCATTGCACACCCTACGACCATCGCAAATTGCCGTACAGGCGACGGGCAATCGAATTAAACACTTGAGAATCAAAAGGGCGAACGATGGGACTTGAACCCACGAATGGTGGTACCACAAACCACTGCCTTAACCACTTGGCTACGCTCGCCGTATCAGTTTTAACTATAGCATCAGATCTCAGCACAAGTCTAGGGGTAGGGCAAAAATATTTTGAAATATTTCTGAGCGTCCCTGAACCAGACAGATCGATTGTGCCTCAAATTCCAAGCACAGTAAGAGTTTAGCACAATTTTCGCTCTGTGCGATCGGCCTGTGCGATCGGCAATTATCTCGCTCCCAGCAGTCATGCGACCTGGGTTCGGCAGCTTTGGCAGCGTCCCGATTTGATCCAGCGCATTAAAATAGCCTTATCAGACCAGGCGCATCTAAATTTTACACTCCTGTTTGATAAAACTCACATCTTGCACCATTTTCAAGAACAGGCAAAATGCCTGTTCCACAAAGAATGAATCTTATAGGGTGGGCTGTTGTAGCCCGTCCCTAAAAGCCTGATTGAGAATGGTGCAACATCTCAGATGAAATGCTTGTGGGGTGTCCCGCCCGCCCGAAAAATACAACGCAAGAAGCGGGACAGCTTATCCCACACCGCATGAGTTATCAACCATCCTTCTTCTCTTCCTTCTTCCTTCGCGCAGCTTCGCGTCTTCGCGGTTCGTTTAAAAAAAAGTCTTGTCCGCAACATAAAATCTAAAATCAATATGAGCTACTGTGTCAACCCTGAATGTCAAAATCCTCAAAACTCCAACACCGCAAAATTTTGCTTAAACTGCGGCTTTAACCTGTTGCTGAGACAGCGATATCGCCCGATTGAACTTTTAGGTAGAGGCGGATTTGGTAAAACTTTCCTAGCCATTGATGAAGACATCCCATCTCTACCCCGTTGTGCAGTCAAGCAATTTTATTTTTACGACCGCGACCCCGAAATTGTCAACAAAGCCGTTGAATTATTTCGGCAAGAAGGCGTCCGTTTAGACGAACTCGGAAAACACCCCCAAATCCCCACATTATTAGCCTGCTTTGAACAAGAAGGTCATATTTATTTAGTTCAAGAGTTTATAGAGGGAGCGACTCTTAAACAAGAATTAGACCAGAGTGTATACGATGAAAATCAAATTTGGCAAGTGCTGCAAGACTTATTGCCCGTGCTGCAATTTATCCACGACAAGCGCGTCATTCACCGCGACATCAAACCCGAAAATATTATCCGCCGCCAATCAGACAACAAACTCGTATTGATCGATTTCGGCATTGCCAAACTGCTGACTGATTCAGCCATGCTTCGTCCAGCAACGCTCATCGGCAGTCAAGATTATGTAGCTCCCGAACAAATGCGCGGCAAAGTATTTCCTGCTAGCGACCTTTACAGTTTAGGTGTTACTTGCATTCGCCTAATGACGCAAGTTCCTCCCTTGGATATGTACGACTGCAACCACGAGCGCTGGTGGTGGCGCGAGTTTCTCCCCAAAGCCACGAGTATTAGCGAGGAGTTAGGTGAAATTTTAGATAAATTGCTGCAAACTCGTCTCACTCAGCGGTACAGTTTTGCTACGGAAGTTTTGCAAGATATCCAAGCAGCTTTAGATATTCGCCATCAAAATTCTCTTTCGCCCAAAACGCCGATCGCTCCTGCTCTCAGTAATTGCGACAACTCAAGCGATATCAGCGCGCTACAAACTTCTGATTCTCCCATTTTACCGACAAAATACGTCGCCAATTCCGCAGAAACTTTTTCCTTATCTGTTACTTCAAATCTCGATCAAGCCCTAATTTCTGCACGGGGAGTAGATTATACCAAACTGCGAAATTTTTTGTCTAACCAAAAATGGAAAGAAGCCGATCGCGAAACTTGGGGCTTGATGTGTCAATCTCTTTCCCAGCCAGCGGGAACTCAGCTAGAAATTAGCCAAATTTACCAGATCCCCTGCGAAGATTTGCAAACACTCGATCGCCTTTGGCTGCGCTACAGTCAAGGTCGGTTTGGCTTCAGCGTCCAAAAGCAGATTTATGAAAGCGTTAAGGGAGACTATATCAGATTTTGCGATCGGGTCAACTGGCAAACCTACAATTCTGCTACTACTTTAGGGCAGATTAAATTTAGTCAGCAAGCACCAATCGGACACCTCCCCTCTCGCAGTTGGGTTGGTGGCATTCAGTGGCTGCGGCATCTCGATGCCCTGTCAGCAAAATTAACCGAGTGCGACAATAATCTTGCTCCTAAATTGTAATTTGCTCAACCGACTCACTAAGTAAAATTTCATATTTAAACTCTACCTGAAAGTAGAGAAATTTGTCTCGTTAGATGTAACTAGCGACCGAGGTTCGGTGCGATCGCTTGTCGCACAATGGATGCTGAAGGTGAACACAGCTACAAGTCTGCAATCCAGAGACTGTAACAACATAATTAAAAGAGGTATCGATCCATGTTTTTTCACAAAAAACAATTAATGGCTGCGGTGACAGTAGACGAAGCCAACCCCCGTTTTGCCCAATTGCTCCTAGAACAGTTTGGCGGAGCAACCGGAGAGCTCACAGCAGCTCTGCAATACTGGGTGCAGTCCTTTCACTGTGAAGATGCAGGGATTAAGGATATGCTCCAAGATATTGCAATAGAAGAATTCAGCCACTTAGAAATGGTGGGCAAACTCATCGAAATGCACACCAAAAACGTTGACCAAACAGAAGCTTATAAAAGCACTTTGTTTGCGGTGCGCGGTGTAGGTCCGCACTTGCTGGATAGCCAAGGTCAAGCTTGGACGGGTGCTTATGTCAACGAAGGTGGCGATGTAGTGCGCGATTTACGCGCTAATATCGGTGCGGAAGCAGGAGCTCGCCAAACCTACGAAGAGTTGATTAAACTAGCACCGGATATGGGAACGAAAAAGACGCTGCACTTTCTACTGACTCGCGAAATTTCTCACACTGAAATGTTCATGAAAGCTCTCGAAGCGTTGGGTAAACTCACCGATCCGCTGTTCGGTAATATTCCGCCAGATTCCACTGTGGATCTCTACTTTAACTTGTCAACAAATGGCAAGGATGAACGCGGCCCTTGGAACTCAGAACCTACTTTCCAATACATTGCCGATCCCGCTCCCAAAGGTTAATTTGAGAGTTGTTTAGATTGTGTGGCTTATAAGATTTAAGCCCATTATTAAGTAAATTTTAAGCCGCGCACCTTACAAAAGAAGGTGCGCGGCTTAGAAGATTTAAGCCCTGTGTTGAGTAATTTTCAAGCTGGGTACTTTGCTTTAGTTGTTAGAGGTGCGCGACTCGGAAGCTTCCGGTTGAGGGTTGAGTATTTTTCAAGTCACGTGCCCTAGGGTGTTACAATTATTTGAAATCCCGATCGAACATTAACATCAAATCCATATTGAAATTGCGCTCATCCACCTATTTATTAGTCTCTCACGGCAGCCGCGACCCCAGACCCCAACTAGCTTTGGAAAACCTAGGTCAACTGGTGTCTCAAAATTTGGCTGACTCATTCCCCGCAGTAGCAACCGCCACCTTAGAACTCGGCCCCGCACCGCTGCACGAACAAATTTGCAGTTTTGGCGAACGTACCTTGTCGCTGGGACTGAGAGAATTGCAAATCCTGCCTGTATTTTTATTGCCGGGAGTTCACGTCGCCGAAGACATACCGGCAGAGGTGGAAATTGCCCAAAAAACTTTTGGTGACAAGCTAAAAATTGAATTGCGCCCGCATTTAGGTTCTCAGGAAGCAGGCTTAACAAAATTGGTAAAAAGTCAGATGCAAGAGGTGACTTTTCTCCCCAATCTGCTATGGCCAAAATGGATTTTATTATCTCACGGCAGCCGTCGCCCCGGAGGTAACTCGATTGTTGAGGAAATCGCCAGCCAACTCGGTGCGCTGACAGCTTATTGGTCGGTAAAGCCGAGTTTGGAAGAGCAAATTGACAGTTTGGTTCGTGGTGGACAGCAGCAAATTGGAATTGTGCCATACTTCTTATTTAATGGAGGAATTACAGATGCGATCGCCAAAAATGTCGCACAGCTAAAGCAGCAATTTCCTGCGGCGGAACTTCATCTCGCAAATCCTCTAGGCCCAAGTGTAGAATTAGCAGACTTAATTAAGGATTTAATTCAAAAATGAACCGCCGAGGCACAGAAGAGGTAAAGGAAGAAAGAAAAATGTCTTTAGGAAAAGTGTATTTAGTAGGTGCGGGACCCGGAGATCCGGGTTTGATGACCTTGAAGGGAAAAGCTTTGTTAGAGTGTGCAGATGTCGTGATTTACGACGCTTTAGTCAGCCCTCAAATTTTGGCAGCAATCAACCCCCAAGCAGAACGAATTGATGCCGGAAAACGCAAAGGTCGTCACTCGTTAATGCAGGACGAAACCACTCAACTAATGATAGAAAAAGCTGGAGATAATGCGATCGTAGTTCGTCTCAAAGGCGGCGATCCGTTTATCTTCGGTCGCGGCGGCGAAGAAATGGAAGAGTTGGTAAAAGCAGGAGTGTCAGTAGAAGTCGTCCCCGGTGTCACTTCTGGAATTGCGGCCCCTGCCTATGCGGGAATTCCTTTAACACATCGATCGTACAGTTCCTCTGTCACCTTTGTCACCGGTCACGAATCAGCCGGAAAATATCGACCGGAAGTAAATTGGCAGGCGATCGCCCGCGGCTCGGAAACAATTGTAGTATACATGGGAATCCACAATTTGCCTTACATTATCGGTCAGTTAACAGCAGCCCAATTGAGTGCAGAAACGCCAATAGCGTTAGTGCGCTGGGGAACGCGGCCGGAACAAGAAGAACTGATCGGGACTTTGGGTACAATTGTAGAGCAAGTTGAGGCGGTTGGATTTGCAGCACCTGCGATCGCAGTAATCGGAAACGTCGTCAATTTGCACTCAATATTGTCTGGCTGTCGGCCAGTTTCTCCGACTGTAGAATAAGCGGGAAAATTGGGTCAGAAGCGATCTAATTTCGATCGCTTTGATTTCCCTCCCTCTGAGGTGGCTCGCCAGCGGGGACGAGGACCCGCTCGATGTCATTCCGATGTCATTCCTAGACGCATAAATGACATAAAAATGTCATTGCTCACTCTTGAGTGTTAGCTTTCGCGCTCTATTATGGGTGTTGCACAAAGTTGAATGATTAAGATAACAGAGGAATCCGCCCGTACTTAAGATAGTAGATCGGCAAGCGTACTGACTTGTACAACATATGAACTGACTTGGAATAATATAAAGTCTGGTGTTGCATCATGGAGAATGATGTGATGAAATATGCCAATGCCTTGCCCTCTCACAGTCAAAGTTCCAAAGTGGTAAAAAATCGACACCGCCAAGGTAAACAGAGCTATCTGTGTCGAAGATCGTCTTTGAATATCCTCTTGTGGTTCATTAAATTTATAATCCGTCACTTTACTCTAGCGACTGTCTATTCCAGCCTCACTTGGGCCCCCCACAAATCTTGCGGGAGAAATACTCTGTCGGTGGGTAGGGGAGCAACTGACGCCGTGAGGGTAAATTGACCCGCTTCAATTTGCTGCTTCAATTCCAATGCTACTTGCCGGGAGAGAAACATACTCGCAAGGGGGGCGGCCCGTACTGGTTTGCCCTCGATGAGGATGCGGCCAGTCTTTAATTGAGCATAGCTGACTAAACCGAAGGTGGGACGAACGCGCCGGGGGATAGAGAAATCTACCACCGGCGCTACTATTTTTTTGTCTGAGACTGCACAGTGGGCGACGACTGTTTCGTTTAAGACGGGAAACGGGATGCCGACTCCCAGCATCAGGGATGGGCCGTAGTTTTTGAAGTAGCAGCCGCGCACCCATTTGGAGTTCATCTGTTTGGCGTCGCCGATGAGTGCGAGGGTGGCGGCCGGGCCGATGGGGGTGCGGTTCGGCTGGCGTTTTTGCAGCGGGAAGTGCTGGGTTCCTTCCCAGGTGATGTAGCCCTGAGCGCCTCCTAGAAAGATGCGGGTGCCGATGCCGATGATTTCGAGGTCGGGGTCGTTTAGCAAGGGAGACATGGCTCCAAGGTTCGAGTAGACGGCGTTGCCGAGGTTTGGTTGCAGGGGGCCGAGGTAGGTGAACAGCGGGCGATCGCCCCCGTTGACTCCAACAATAAAGTTTTGATATGCGTTGCGGGGATTGAATAAATAAAACTGGTTGATTGTATCGCGGGTAATGGTGGTTTCAAAGGAAGCGCGGGGGTAGCAGTCTGTTACTTGCCCCAAGGCTCGCAACTGCACGGGTTTGCCGGCTATTAAGTCTTCGATGACGTGTCCGCCACCCCGTTCGCGGGATTCTTCGCCGTCTTCGGCTACTTGGGTGGCTCCCAGGTACAGGTCTACTGCCCCGAAGCCGGAGTAGGCTAAAACGCCGTCCAGCCAGCACTGGCGGATTTTTATCGGCGGGTCGGTATGGCCGAGGTTGATGATTGCACCGGAGGATTCCATCGGCTCGAAGGTGCCGGTGGTAATCACATCGACTTCTTTGGCTGCTTGGGTAATGCTGGTTTCTTGAACTCTAGTTTTGAGTTCTTCGATTGTCCAGACTGTGGCTTTGCCCTGGCTGATTTTATCGTTGATTTCGTCGATCGATCTCATATATTTTAGATTTTGGATTTTAGATTTTAGATTTTGAATTGATTGATTTTGGATTGATTTTGATTTGGGATTGACTTTGGATTGATGGAATGTCGATCGAGCGAATGCTGTTTTGGCTATCGACCTCGGTTTGATAACACCGCAAAATGCTATAACAGATATCAGGATTATATTATAAATAAAATAAAGAGCGATCGCCCTGACTCAAGCGATATTAAAACCAGTCACCTTCGATGAATTTATTGACGGGTATCCTGAAAATTATGAAAACCGTTACGAACTGCACAATGGAACTATTGTTGAGATGCCTAAAGCAACCGGAGAACCTTCAGAATTAGCTGGCTTCCCAGTCGCCGAGCTCAAATTTGAAATCCAACGACTAGGACTTCCCTACTTCGTCCCCAAACAATTGCGTGGTCCAAGCTGATAACGAGCTATCTGGTTACGAACCGGATGCGATCGTTTTGGACAGGCAAGGGACTGACAGCGAACCGAGATGGAAAAAGGAATCTATCATTACAATGGGTAGTTCTGTCCCGCTAATTGTCGAAGTTGTCAGTACCAATTGGCGGGATGATTACGGCTACAAATTAGTTGATTACGAAGCTTTGGGCATTTCTCAATACTGAATTGCGGACTATTTGGGAGTTGGCGGCAGACGCTATATTGGGAATCCGAAACAACCTACTTTTTCTGTTTACCAGTTGGTTAACTGCGAGTATCAAGTCAGTATGTATCGGGGAGTGATAGGGGTGTGTTACCCATATTTTGGCACTTGAATTTGAGTGTTCAACATATTTTTATAGCTACCAGAGAGACGGTATAAAATTCGAGGCTTGAAGACATTTATTGGGGGAGTTCGTACCACAAATTTCCTAACTAAGTTTATAGTGAATCCTTCTGTCCTATAAGTGGGAATAAAGCAGAAGGGAAGTCATTATGAACCTTAATTATTGATTTTCAGGAGCCTCATTTTCAGCGCGATCGGGGATGTCTGGTTTCGGTTCGGGTAAATATTTTTCTTGCAGGCTGTCGGCGACTCCTATGTATTCATGCTTTTCATGGATAGCAGAATCGATTGCCGCTAAGGTTTTAGGACTGGCACTCCACTGGTTTAGAATATCTTTAATGAGGGCTTCCCTAATCCAAACTTGAGCTACAACGGTGAGGGGGAGAGCTAGCAATAAGCCTAAAAATCCAAAGAAGGTGGCGAAGAATACTTGAGCTATTAATGTTACTGCTGGCAGCAGTGATACTTGCTGTGCCATGACGTAGGGGGTGAGGAGGTTGCTTTCAAATTGTTGAATTAGAAAGTAAAGGATCAGCACAAAACCGGATTTTAACGGAGAGTCTAAAAGTGCGATCGTCACTGGAGGAATGACGCTCAAACCAGGACCGATATTGGGTATTAGGTTCAGCAAGCCGGCTAAAACAGCGTGAGCTAGAGCTAGGGGAACCTGCAATACTGACAAACCAATTAAACTCAGGAAAGTGATAACGCTCATGCTAATTAAAGCACCGATTACCCATCGACCAAGCGCTATTTCGCATTCATCTAAGATGCCATCGATTCGCCGCCGATAAAAAGAGGGGAAAAGTTGTATAAATGCTTTGCGGTAAGAGAGAGGTTCTGCTAATGTCATCAATGTCAAAACTATGACTAGCAAAAAGCTGAGAATAACACCTAATGTGTTGCCGACAAAAGCTCCTGCACCGCCGACGAGTTGGTTGAATAGGGGTTGTAGCTGTTGGATAATATCGTTAATATCAAGATTCGGCAGTCGCTGACCAATTTGTCCCGAAAAGCGCGTTTCGAGCTGATCGATCCACTGATTTAATCTTTCTATTCCTTGAGGGGCTCTTTGGGTAAGTTGTTGAAACTGTTGGGCAAAGGGCGGTACAATGATTAGGAATAATCCTACAAAGATGAGGACTAGGAAACTAACTGATAACAGTACGGCGATCGATCTTTTGAGTCCGAATTTTTGCAAATAGCGTGCTAGCCTGTTTAAGGCTGTGGCTAAGACGACGGCGGCAAACAGCAGCAGTAGGGCCTGCCTGATTTGCCACAGGATGTAACAAGATGCGATGAGGGCTAATAAGCCCATCCACTGTCCTAGCTTCATTAGATTTTAGAT
>NZ_JAUBQU010000056.1:19072-40882 GCF_036701435.1 Microcoleus sp. Pol12A5 | reverse complement strand
AGCTTACGGATTTACTGACAGCGACGATATTTTAGCAAAAGTGCTGGAATTAAACCTAGAACTGGCAGAAAAAGAAAAACGGGGAGAACCGGTAGTTGGGCCTTGTGTCCCAACTGACTAAAAATACTAATTGCTGTAACCCTAAGTTTTGTAAATTTGCGTATAATCACATAGATTGTTGATAGAGATCACAAACACTCTAGTCTAAAAACAGAGATACTAGAGGAAGAGTTAAGTTTTGAGTTAAAGATTTCCAAATTCAAAATTAAACAATCAAAACAGCTTTCCGCCTTCAGCATAAGTGCATTCTGCTTTTCTTCGCTCAATTACTCCTAATTTGTTTGGGAGGAACTTCCCATGTTATTATTTACCCACAGTCAGTCCAAAAATAGCAAACTAGAGCAAAAGCACTATGCTCAAAAACATTTGTTACAAACTTCAACTATTAATCTAACTGGGCTAAAGGCAGAATGCAACCATTTGCGGATCGGCCAAAAAATTAGCTATGGCTATGCTTTAGCTATTGGCATAGCGATTTTGGGAACAGGTGCGGGACTGAGATTGGGAGACTACTTTCGCAAGCAAGCTTTAGTTCAGGTGAATGTTGCTGGGCAGCAGCAGCAACTGCTGCAAAATTTGCAAAATACCGTATTTGAAGCCCGATCGCGCGCGGCCAGGTTGCCAGTCCTTTTGGGAAACACTTTGGCGCTGAAATACGAACAAGATCGGTTTTTCGCGCAAATCCATCAGGCGAAAATCCTGATTTCAGAAATGGAATCTTTCGCACGAGAACATCCCGATAGACTAGCAACAGAAGAGGCAGCATTGCACGCTATATTGAAGAAATCTGCCCTCGTCATTGATTACTACGCTCAGCTAATTAAATTGCAGTTAAAAGAAGCGGAAGTTGGGAACTTGTCGCCCAACAGCATTGAGTCCGCACAGCTACAAATGTTGAGGACTAGCAGCGGCCAAGAGGCGATCGTACTAGATAACCTTGCTCAAAGTTTAACTGACCTAATTTCTACAGTAGAAATTTACAAACAGCAAGGAACCCAAGCATTAGAAGAAGCTGGAAGTTTGCGAAACCGAATTATTCTCGGAAGTATGCTAATTTCAGCACTCATCGCCGCCACACTGGCGGACAAAACCAGCCGCGCGATCGCCCAACCCCTCGAAACCGTTACTAATGTGGCTCAGCAAGTTGCTCGCGAATCGAATTTTAACCTGCAAGTACCAGTCACAACAGACGACGAAATCGGAGTTTTAGCGGCTTCTTTCAATCAATTGATTCAGCGAGTTAGCGAGTATACACAAGAACTCAAACAAACTCAATCCCTATTAATTCAGACCGAAAAAATGTCATCTCTCGGTCAAATGGTTGCAGGGATAGCCCACGAAATCAACAATCCCGTCAACTTCATCGGTGGCAACATTGACTATGCCAACCAATACATCGAAGATTTGGCAGGTTTGGTAACTCTCTATCAAGAATACTATCCAAACCCACCAGATGCCATTCTAGAACGCATCGAAGACATTGAACTCGAATTTCTCAGAGAAGATTTGCCAAAAACCCTCTCTTCCATGAAAATGGGAGCCGATCGCATTCGCGAAATTGTCGTATCCATGCGGAATTTTTCGCGATCGGACGACGGAAAAATGAAATTAGCCGACATTCACGAAGGAATTGATAGCACCCTCGTCATTCTCAACCATCGCCTCAAACAAGGTATTCAAGTTATTAAACAATACGGCAATTTGCCTGCGGTTGAGTGCTATCCCGCGCAACTGAATCAAGTATTTATGAATATTATTTGCAATGCAATAGATGCGCTGGAGGAAGTGAAAAAGGCAGACAAAGGCTATTCGCCAACCATTTGGATTAGCACGGAAGTTACAGCCGACAATACTGTCACCATCAAGATTCGGGATAACGGGCCCGGAATTGCCTCCGCCAGTGCCCAACAGATATTTGACCCATTTTTTACTACAAAGTCGATCGGCAAAGGTACTGGATTGGGATTGGCTATTTCCTATCAAATCCTTGCCAAGCATCAAGGCAAAATTGAGGTAAATTCTCAAATAGGACAGGGCACGGAATTTGTGATTACTTTGCCAGTTGCTGCGTAACATAACGCGGGGCGGGATGAAGATAAAAAATCGGTTCCCACCGTCGCAGAATTTCCCAAACCAGCCGATTTGCTCAACCAGTTGAATACCAGACGTAAAAAGTCCGGGGCGAAGTTGGCAGATATAGAGGCGGTTTGAGAAATACTAGAAAACCATTAGCCTGAAAATTGAGCGAAAAACACAACGATTGGTGACAATAAATCTGAAACCGTTGAATCATATTGTTTTCGGTTGCACCGGAATGATACCGAGGACCGGGCACTGCCATGTCCTCTATATCATGTCGCTCGTCCAACCGGAAACGATATCAACAGTCAACAATCATTCCGGTGCAACCAGAATTGATATCACAAATGATTGAAATGGATGGGGGCGGAGGGACTTGAACCCACACGACCGTTTCGGGTCAACGGATTTTAAGTCCGTAGCGTCTACCATTCCGCCACGCCCCCCTTTGGTCAAGCTGCTGTGGTTTTGAGCCACTAAGAGCAACAGCCTTTTATTCTACAGCCAAAACCCCAATTTACGCAACCCCTAATCAAAAAATTCCCAAAAGTCGCGCTGGATCTCCCCAAGCGGTACAATAGTTAACCAGCTAACGGAGCGTGTCAATCGACTTACCCGTGTTATTATTCCCCTAAAGCAAATCTATGTATATTACCTTACTGCTTTACGCCGTCTTGGCAGGAACCTACCTCCTGGTAGTACCTGCGGCCACCTACGCTTACCTGAACAGCCGCTGGTATGTCGCTACCTCTTTTGAGCGCGGCTTCATGTACTTCTTGATGTTCTTCTTCTTCCCAGGTATGTTTCTCCTAGCTCCCTTTTTGAATTTTCGGCCCAAACGGCGGCAGATAGAAGCCTAAATGCGACGTATTGACGTAATTGGAATCAGTATCGGCTTTTTTGTAGCAGGTGGGTTTGTCTACTTGCTACTGCAATTTGCCGGACTCGACAGCATGAATGCAGGGATTTGGAGTCAGTTGTTTTTGGTCGCCGGCTTGATTGGCTGGCTGGTGACTTATTTATTTCGAGCGCTGACTCAAAATATGACCTACAGCCAGCAATTGCAAGACTACAAAGAAGCTGTCTTGCAGAAGCAACTGGATGAACTCACTCCGGAAGAATTAGCCAAACTTCAAGCCGAAATTGAGCAGGAAAAAGATAATTAGTCAACAGTCATTAGTTCTCAGTTATTAGTTATTAGTGAGCTATTAGTGATTAGTTATTAGCAATAAACTGTGAACTAATGACTGGGAAATAACAACTCATGAATAGTAATATTGACGGCTAACTAATGACTGATGACTGATATGACGTTCCCTAAAATAAGCGCGATAGGTTTGTAGTGAAAACTTCAGCCCGAGGAAGTCTTATGAGGAAGTAATTCCTCACTACAAACAAATTTGATTGCGATCTATCTATGGGAAATCCTATGTATGATGAGTGATAACCAATGACTGATGACTAATAACTAATGACTATTTCTAATTGTTTTGAAACGTTACGCAAGAACAATCAATGTGCATTGATTCCTTTTATTACTGCTGGCGATCCAGACTTGGAGACAACAGCTAAAGCACTGCAAATTTTGGATGATAACGGTGCAGACGCGATCGAGCTTGGCGTTCCCTATTCTGACCCGCTAGCTGACGGGCCGGTGATTCAAGCCGCTGCTACAAGGGCTCTACAGCGGGGAACGCGGTTAGATTCGGTGCTGGAAATGGTATCGAAAGTTAGTCCGAATTTGCGATCGCCCATCATTCTCTTCACCTACTACAACCCGATTTTGTACCGAGGTATAGAAACCTTCTTGCAGCAAATCAAAAGTGCCGGAGTTCAGGGATTGGTTGTACCAGACTTGCCCTTAGAAGAAGCAGACAGTCTCATCCAACCTGCCAACAAATTAGGGATTGAACTAACATTATTAGTTGCTCCGACAAGCCCCAAAAGTCGCATAGAAGCGATCGCTCGTCAGTCTCAAGGATTTATTTACTTAGTCAGCGTGACGGGGGTTACGGGAGTACGCGAAGGTTTAGAAACGAGAGCAAAAGAGTTGCTGCAAGAACTCCGCGCCGTCACCGACAAACCCATTGGCGTCGGGTTTGGTATATCGCAACCCGAACACGCTCGCCAAGTGAAAGAATGGGGTGCAGATGCTGCGATTGTTGGCAGTGCTTTTGTCAAACGCTTGGCCGAAGGAACTCCAGAACAGGGTTTAGAGGCGATAGGCGAATTCTGCAAGAGTCTAAAAACAGCGATTCAAAATGCTTAGCCACTGTAGAAATACTTTCAGCCATTAGACAGATGTGTGCGATCGGCACGTGCCGCCACAATTGCGATTAAAGACCTTGTTGTACTTGAGATCATACACCACCTTCCTTCTAGTTCCTGACTAGAAGGTTTTTTTTGAGCCGAACACGCAAAACATTTCAACATAGTGCGAGCATGGATAACCAAACAGCTATGTAGGGAAAGGACTTTGCCTTGTCCGGCGCGGGGTGTCCCGACTTTGAATAATTTATATAAGATGGAAGATTGTCCATTGCTTTATCCTTTGCCCTTTGTTCTTCTTCATTCTTTCTTCTTTATTCTTCCTTCTTCCTTCTTCGTTCTGCTATAACTTAAGGAATGTAACTTGGGATAGATGAAAAGCTACGGTTTCTATTCGTATACTTAAAAAAGTGTTTAAGTGCCTAATTTGGTAATGCTAGACATCTACAAAGCCACAAGGCATTTGAGCATCTCACAATAGAAAGGAGCATTTTTATGAACAGACTAACTGCATTTGTGAAAAAAATTCGAGCTGTACAAATCTTAACAGTGTTTCTGGCAGGCATTTTAGTATTAGTGAGTACCGCCTGCAGCCGTTCTGATATGATCGCAGGAAAAACAGCGGACCAAGTTAGAGAAGAAGTACCAAGCGGGGCTGTAACTTCCCAATACAAAGGCGGCATGAACGATTACAGCGATGTCGATCCTAGAAACAAAAAGATGACAACAACAGAAGCAAAAGCTCAGCTTCTCAAAGAGCAAGCGCAGCACCGCATTGACACTAAATCTAGCAACAATGTAGGCGAAAATGTACGGCGGGTAGCGGATGACGCGCCTGACAAACTCGACCAAGTTGGCCAAAAGGTGAAGGACGATGCTCGCACAGCCCAGCGCAAAGCTGATGACTTTGGCGACAAAACCAAACAAGGCTTTGCTAATCTTAAAGAAAACACTCGCGAAGGCTTGAAGGGAGCAAAAGATATTGTTAAAGAAGCCACGCAGGGAGCCAAAGAAAGAGCAGCAGAGGGGACAGAGTCTCTGAGATATGGTACCAGCGGCGGCCAAGAAAATATCAATGATGCAGCACGAGATGCAAGATAAAACGCTCAAGATGCCTCAGACAATATTTGCTAGAAAGTGAATCTAGATATTGACTGAACTCAACGAAGGGCAGAAAGAGCGACAGACGACTAATCTCAAATAACGCTGTTTCCTTTTGTGGAAGCTACATTCCGACACGGGTTTTAACCCCTGTCGGAATGTAGGTAAAATCAAGAGATTTTAGATTTTAGATTTTAGATTTTAGATTTTAGATTAAAGAATTGAAGCATTGAGCCTGCGGATAAATTCGGGGGCTTGTTTATCGGATACAGGTGTTTTACTTCTGGGTCCTGAGTCTGCTTTCGGAATGAATCCGGGGGCTTGTATCCTGGATGCTTTCGGTCATGTGAAGACTACTGCCTATTAATATTTGATTGGGTTTTAACCCCTGGGAGGGCTATTAGACCGGAAGTAGAGTGGAGGAGGGTTTCACCACAATGCAACGGCCCTGTCCTTTTCTAGCGGGGACTGGAATGCCACTTTTTTCACGACAGATTATTTATAATTTCTATACATTATATTTAGATTTTTTAAGGTAATAACTTTTTGACCGGCTTCGCGGAAACTTGGGCTATCGAGCTATATTAAATTTAATTAATTAGCACGTGTATTTTTTAAGACATAATACGGCAGTGTTTTTACGGTATTTCGCATTCATTTAATCGCAATTGAGATTAACAACAGAAACTTATACGTAAGTAAAAAGCTTTAATCGCGATCGGCAAAGTATAAAATGTTGTTTAACAGATAATGGGATTTTTTGATCTACATCTCGAAAATTATGCTGTTTATGCCCTAAGATATATAGACTAAGTTTTGTCAAGTTAATGTCTGGGTTGAGGTCAGCCGATATGGACACAATAATAAATGCAGTGGATTTGAATACGGTAATACCGGGCTATCGCGCGATCGCTCAATCGTACACAGATTCTCGATCTGCTATCGATAGGTTCAGGCGCGACAAAGACCGACAACCTGCCGCGGAAATTCTCAAACCTGCGCTATTGTGGCGGAGGATTTGCGGGAGGCGGTTCTGCCACAATCCCAAAAAGTTGCATTAGCGATCGTTAATTGCATCGGTAAAAATAGTCCTCAACCGAACAGACATTCTCGACGAACTCGAACGCAGACCGATTATTTACAAATACCTTAAACCTTCCAATCTTTCAATTGATTTTACCTGTTACCTGCTAGATGGAGGTGTATAAGTTTTAGCAAAAAGAGGCCACGGATTCGGGATATATTCGAGCCGTAATCCGCAGCCTATCGACAGGCGAAATGGAGGCAAACCTTATCTTGGGAATAGTGTTTTGATGCTAGTAACGATGATGCACGACTTTTATGATGCACTGGCACATTTGGCAATCTATGCAGATGCCGCACCGGCGGAGCGCCAACAAATCTTGAAGCGCGTTGGGGCTAGTCAGAAAAAACTCAAAGAATTCGCCCACCATACACCGATCAATTACCAACACAAGTTCGATCTGGTTGAGGCAGAATTGCTGGGTGTTTTGGGACAGACAGCAGAAGCCATGGAGCTTTACGATCGAGCTATTACCGGAGCTAAAGCTAACGAATATATCAATGAAGAAGCTCTGGCTTGCGAACTCGCTGCTAAGTTTTACCTGTCATTAGGAAGGGAAAAAATTGCCCGACTATACATGATAGATGCCTATGATTGCTATGTCCGTTGGGGAGATAGATCCAAAATTGATGACTTAGAAAAACGTTATCCTCAATTATTAAAACCGATTTTAGAAACCGCAAAACTCCCTGAACATCCATTAGCAAATTTTTCAACATCTGCTGGGCAAAATCAATCGATTCATCAATCCATTCATCCCTCCATTCATCCGTCTGTTTCGGCGAGCGTCTCTGATTTCGGAAATTTTTCCACAGTGCTCAAAGCTTGTCAAGCGCTCTCTAGTGAAAGAGAACTCGATCGACTAATTGCTAAACTGATGCAACTGGCGATGAAAAATACAGGAGCTGACAAAGGAGCGCTGATTTTGTCAAACGGCAATCAATGGGAAATCGCGGCTACCAGCGCGCTCGACAATTCGGGACTCGAGTGGGCGATCGACTTATCATCCGCAAAACTCAATGAAAATAGCGATATCTTGCCCCTCAAAATTGTTGACGGCGTTAAAAATTTATTGAAACCTGTGATTGTTCGGGAGCTCGCTCAACAACATGATTGGGATTCCGACTCCTACATCCTGAAATACCAACCGCAGAGCCTGTTGTGTTGGCCGATTCTCGATCGAGGCAACTTAGTCGGCATTTTGTATCTGGAAAATCGCTTAACCGCAAAAGTTTTTACCCGCGATCGCCTCCAACTTCTCAATCTCCTGTGTTCCCAGGCAGCCATCTGTTTGCAAAATGCTCTGCTATATAAAAAGTATCAGGATTACAACCAACAATTAGAGCGATCGCTAGTACAAATTAGCCGAACCGAAGCTCAGCTTGCCGATCAGAAAAAAATGCTCCAAGCAATTCTTGATGTCGCTCCGATTTGGATTTGGATGGTTAATCCCAGTGGTAAAGTACAGTTTTTGAACAAAACCTTTTCTCAAAATGTGGGCGTGCCTGTGAGCGCTTTCCTAGCAGTCGATCATTACAAAGATATACTGGGAGAGGATGCAGCGGGGTGTCTGCTTTCAGATGCCGCCTGCCTTGCCCAAGATTTGCCGCATTACTCCAGCGAATCTCTCAGATTTGTTGACGGTAAACTACACTATTTAGAAGTCACGAAAGTGCAGCTAAAAAATTGCCAAGGTGAGACGATCGGGATTATTGGTTTGGGTGTTGATGCCACCGATCGCAAGCGAGCAGCGGAACTTTTGCAAGAGCAAAACCAACAGCTAGAACAAACTTTAAAAGATTTACAGCAAGCGCAACTGCAACTCGTGCAAAACGAAAAAATGTCGGCTTTGGGCAATTTAGTCGCCGGAGTCGCCCACGAAATCAACAATCCGATAGGGTTTATTTCTGGGAATTTGAGCGAAGGTAAAAGAAGTTTAGAAGATGTTATAGAACACTTAGAATTGTATCGCTCCGCTGCATCGCAATCGGAAATAGCAGACCACGCCGAAGAGATAGACCTCGATTATCTTTTGGAAGATTTACCGAAGATGATTGATTCAATGCAACTGGGCTGCGAGCGCATTTGCAGCATCAGCAACAGTTTGCGTACCTTCTCCCGAGGCGACAAAGACTACAAAGTTCCTTTTAATATTCACGAAGGCATTGATAGCGCTGTTTTAATTTTGAAACATCGCCTGAAAGCAAACGAACACCGCCCGCAGATCGAAGTAATAACTAAATACGGCAATCTCCCTAAAATCGAATGTTTTCCGGGTCAATTAAATCAAGTTTTCATGAACCTGCTCGCCAATGCGATTGATGCCTTAGAAGAGTCAAATTTAGGACGCAGTTTTAGTGAAGTTGTCGCAAATCCAAACCGCATCACGATTGGCACTGATGTACTGGGCGAAGGACACATTAAAATTAAAATTGCTGATAACGGTATCGGGATGAAAGAGGAAGTGAAACAGCAGATATTCGACCATTTGTTCACGACGAAAGGTGTCGGCAAAGGAACTGGATTGGGGTTGGCAATTGTCCATCAGATTGCGGTAGAAAAACATGGCGGAAGCATCGAGGTGGATGCGGAGCCTGGAGTGGGGACTGAGTTTGCGATCGTTTTGCCTGTGAAGGGATAAATTTTAATTAAAATTAAATGTTTTTTGGGCGATCGCGTAATAAGATATACTGACTTTGATTGGGGTCTTTTTTTGAAAGCGTTGGCATAACTCTTTTAAAGTAGAATCATTTTTTTGATCGAGCAGTCTGGTTTACAAGCTGTTGCTACTGTACTTAATGAACCTGGAATATGCTGTATTTTAGACCCCCTATAGGTGAGTGCGTGACCGATTTTTAGTTGCGAGATGTCTATTATACAAAAAAATTAATCACCAAGGCTTCGCCCTATAAAAATTTATCTTAAATTTAACCAATCTTGAATTTCTTGCGCTAACCAAGCCGCCTCAACCTCTGTCACATTTGTTGCTAAAGTATAAAAGTAAGTTCCCCTCTCGTTACCTGAACGAATCCTGATTTGATTTCCCTCAGCCAGGGTATATATAAAAGTACCCAAAATTTCCGAAATTTCCCCAGTTTGTTGTAAATAACTCCAACCAAATATCTGATGTTCCAGTTTAAAGTAGTTCCGATTAAATGTAATTTTATTACCCTTGCCCAAAATCTTACCTAAGAGACTTGCTAGAATCGTAAACAATACTAATCCAATAGGTAAATTTACTGTTAGAGAAAATACTAAAATCATTGGCCCCGTTAGCAGTAAAAATAATATTCCTCCAACAGCAACTGAAAAAGGCTTTCTGACTAAACTAGAGGGAATTTTAATGTTTAACTCCGTCGCTGATTTGCTAACTTGAATGCGACAGTGACGCGGTTTAGCAATTTTCCAAACAGTCGGAATTTGAAGATTAGCCCCTTGTATTTTTCCCGATAAAGCTGCTAAAGCCTCTCTAGCATTACTGAAACGCTTTTCTAAGGCGATTTCCGTCATCTTCTCAATCCAGCTTACCAAACTGGGATTCACACTCACGCGATCGCTAAACTGAATCCGAGAATCTTTCTGTGGCAAATCCGCAGGAGTCATCCCCGTTAACAAATGAATTAAAGTAGCTCCCAAAGCATACAAATCCGAAGCCGCCACCGCCCGCCCCCAAAATTGTTCTAAGGGTGCATAGCCACTCGTTCCTACCACTGTAAACGTTACACCTGTCACCGCCGCTTGAGCTTGTACCGCACCAAAATCTACTAGATAAACGTGCCGATCTTCCCCCCAAATTAAATTACTCGGCTTAATATCTCGGTGCAAAACTTGGGGACTTAATTCATGCAAATAAATTAAAATTTCCAGCACTTCAGTGGCAATTTTTCGTACTTGTTTTTCTGAAAATCTCTGGCCTTTTTCTAACAATTCCTGAAGTGAAAATCCCGGAATATAATCTTGCACTAATCCAAACCAAGGCAATCCTGCTCCGGCTTCCCGCTCTAGGGAAAAATAATCTCGATAGCAAGGAATGCGGGGATGATTTAGCGCCTGCAAAACTTGTGCTTCTCTTTCAAAAAGCTTGAGTTCTTCCCAGTGCATTTCCGGGCTAAAAGCTAACATTTTCAGCGTTACCTGTTCTTGAGACTCTAAATCTACTGCTAGCCAAGTTTGATGACCGGCCGCTGTGCGTCCTAAACGCTGTTGCAATTGATAACGTTCTTGTAAAATTTTTCCTGTATCTAACACAGCATTGCCCTCCAGTTGTGAATGCTAAAAAATAGCCTTAACTATTAAATTAATGACTGCTCTCCTACCCAGCTCATTTTTACTCATAATTGTTAAATCACAGGGGCGGAGATTAACTCTTTTAGTGACAGCCTTAAATTCCTACTAGAAGTAATTACCCGTGCATTTCTCCATTCGGCATAATTGTACCGCGCCACTGAGCACCTGATAAATTAGCAGTGCTCAAATCTGCTCTAATCAAAGTTGTGCGGTGCAAAATTGCCTCCCGCAAATCTGTTCTAGCCAGGTAAGCATCAGTCATATCAGCTTCACTCAAATTTGCCTGATTAAAATTAGCTCGACTCAAATCAGCTCGCACCAAATTAGCTCGACTTAAGTCAGCCATGATTAAATTAGCATTGCTCAACTTAACATCAGTCATAAATGCACCGCGCAAATTAGCGCCAGCCAATTCAGCATCAAGTAACACAGCTCTTTCCAACTTAGCATTGGCCATTACAGCCCAGGAAAAATTTGTTTCTACCAAAGTTGCTTCAGTCAAAAATACGGCATCTAAAATAGCTTCGCTCAAATTTGCCTGAGTCAGATTTGCTTCTCCCAGAAATGCTTCAGTCAAATTAGCATGACTCAGATTAGCCTTAGTCAAATCTGCACCTTGCAAATTGACGCCCCGCAAATCTGCACCTTGCAAATTTGCACCCCGCAAGTTGGCACCCTCAAAAAGCCGCAGCTCCTTTCGCAAATTTGCACCCCGCAAGCACGCACCGCGCAAATCTGCACCTTGCAAATTCACACCTCGCATATCTGCATCGCTCAAATTTGCATCAATAAAAACTGCCAAAGATATGTTGGCTTTGCGAAAGTCTGCACCTTGCAAAGTCGCTCCGTGGAAGTCTGCATCGGACAAATTTGCTCCGCTCAAGTTGGCTTGATTTAAGTTAGCACCGCACAGCTTTGCCTTAGTTAAATTTGCGCGCTGAAGGTTAATTCGGCTTAGATATGACATCGCTAGGTTTGCACCGCAGAGGTCAGCACTGCTTAAATTGACGCCAATTAAATCGGCACCGCTCAGGTATACGCCTCGGAGATTCATACCTTGAAAATCTAGTTCTCCTGATGTATATCGCCTTAAAATTTCGCTGGCATTCATATTTGTTTTTGTTGTTAATTAGGTACAATCTGCTATTTCTAGACTGCTTAAATTTCTGTTCGCGCAGGCGGACTTAGTTTTTGTAGCCCCAGACTTGAGTATGAGAAATTTGATGAAATTTCTTGAATTTCAGTTGACGCAGGCCGACTTAGTTGGTGTAGCCTCAGACTTGAGTCGGGGCATTTAATGAGTTTGATTGACAAATTCTTGAGTCCAAAAAACTGTTTTGCTACCTAACTGTCGCCCGTGAATTTTCACATGAGTAAGATATTTGGATTTTAAAGTACACAGTTTTTTGTGAATGTAGGTAGCTGTCGCCTGTTGGTTTGGTAGTTCAGCAGACTCCAGAATTATATGAAGCCAACCATCTTTAAATCCCGCTGTAGCAACAATTCCTTTAGGCTGTAGCAATTGATTTATCAATTGGGCGATCGCCTTTGGTTTGCCTTGCTTTGCCATTTCCAGAAGCTGATACTGATTTGCTTTATGGCTAGAGTTTTCCTGCGGTATTTCTGAAATATCTTCGCTCAGGTTTTCTGGGATTTCCGAAGGATATTTACCGCTTTCTTTTGACTCCAATTCGCTCAAAATTTCCAGCAATTTATCGGTAAACTTCTGAACTTTCCCTACATACTCTCTGAGATTTTTATATTTCCAGTACAAACGCTCCTCTGCACTTCCCGCAGAAAACTTTCCGTTCAAAGCAGCTTCTAACTGGGTGAATATATTTTCTATTTGCGCCGTTGCGGAGTTAGCACTTTGACTGACTAATTCTGTCATTTCTTCTTCCAATTCCAACTTGCGTTTGATGGAATCGCTAATATTTATAATAACAGGAGCCGCCGGTTCTAAAATTTCGATAATAGTCGGCATTTCTGCAACTGGGAATGTTTCTACCATTTCCTGTCTGAACTCGGTAGCATAATTATGGCTGGTTTCGGGTTCTTTAAACTGTACATTTTCTGCCGTGTCCGGCACTAAGTAACTCTTTTGGGGGTCATAATGATAGTGAGGTGGAGCAGCTTGAAGGATGTGAGTAATCTCGCCTGGATCAAAATAATCGCTGGGCCTGTCAACCAGCTCGCTCTCTTCATAAACACTGTTGTTTAAATGTGTCTGATCGTAATCTTCACTAACCGAAGATTCGGCTTCATAGGATTCTTCCTGTTGCATTTTTGCGTAACAAGGATTCATCGCTTTGATGATTACGCTTGCAGCTTGGTCGTTTTCATCTCTGTTGTCGAGATTGCTAGCAGTTGTGTACAATCGAGATTCGAGTTCGGCTAGGCTGCCACAGACATTAAACAGTTGTCGCAGTAGATTGTCAAGTTCTTGAGTTTTCAGCAGTAGCCAATCGCGATCGCTAAAAGTAAACTCGTGATAAAGAGTAGAAAAAATTAGGATTTTCGCCCTCAGCGGATTTGTTTGCTGCAAAATTTTTTGTCTGACATCAAATAATTTTCCGGGGTTTCTTGCCCTTTCTTCGCTGCTGGGTACTTCCAAACTAAAGTGATCTTCAAATGCGGGAGCTTCCTGACCGCCAAAACTAGATATGTTTATTTCTAATTTGGTGAAATCTTCAAATTCATACAGCCTGCTAAGTTGACAGACTATGAGGTCTGCTACTAAAGCATACTCGGTTTTTTTATTAACCTTAGAGACTATATTATTTAAAACTGCTTCAATATCTTCTAACCTGCTGTATTTGGCGCACAGCTCTTCAATTAAAAGCCTTACATCTGCGCTGGCGAGTTGGGCCGGATCGTTTTCCCAGGACTCTTTACAAGCAAAAAATATTATTTTTTTTATGCGCGAGAGATTCACGTCTTGTTCTAATTCGCGAACAACTTCATCTAAAATAGATAAAGCTTTCATAGTTTTCCTCCCATAAAAATACCCTGTCAACACTCAGCAAGAAATAATACAATTATACCACATTTGATAAATGCAAGACTTTGATGCGATCGTCATTGGCAGCGGTATTGGGGGCTTAGTCGCCGGCTCGATGCTAGCTCGCTACGGCAAGCGGGTGCTCGTCTGCGAGAGCCACATCATAGCGGGCGGGGCAGCTCACAGCTTTTCGCGCCGGGGATTTCACTTTGATTCGGGGCCTTCTTTTTATTGCGGTTTGACTGACCCCCGGTCGTTTAATCCTTTGCGGCAAGTTTTTGATGTTTTGGAGGAATCGATCGCAGCAATTTCCTACGATCCGCTGGGGCATTACCATTTTCCAGAGGGAAGTTTGCCGATTTATTCTGATGCGAGAAGTTACTTAGATGCTGTAGCTAAGTTCGCACCGCAAGGTGCTGTAGAATTACAGCAATTTCAACAAAACTTATTAGTTTTGTATGAAGCTTTGCGTGGAATTCCGGCTTTAGCGCTGAGATCCGACTGGCAGTTAATACCTGTTTTGCTGTCTCGGTACTCACCTGCTTTGCTGAAGCTGTTGCCGCTAGTAGGTGCGATCGCGGGTTCAGCAGGTTCCTTGATGGATCGGGACGTGCGCGATCCTTGGGTGCGGCGTTTGATCGATTTGGAATGCTTTTTGCTGTCGGGTTTGAAAGCGCACGGAACTGTAGCGCCGGAAATAGCTTTTATGATTGGCGAACGATCGCGCTGTGCGATCGAATATCCTGTAGGTGGCAGCGGTGCGATCGTCGATGCTTTAGTCAGAGGCTTGCAGCGCTGGGGAGGAAAATTGCGCCTGGGATCTCCCGTCGAGCAAATATTAGTTGAATCCGGCAAAACCACCGGCGTTCGCTTGAAAAATGGCGAAGTTATCAGCGCCCCAATTGTTATTTCAAATGCCACAATCTGGGATACTTATACAAAGTTACTGCGACCTGAAGATTTGCCGGAAAGCTACCGAAAAAACGCTTTGTCGATGCCCGCAGTAGACAGTTTTATGCACCTGCATTTAGGAATTAAAGCCGAAGGACTCGAAGGTTTAACCGGCCACCACGTTGTCGTTCACGACAGCAAGATTGACATTACAGTACCCGGAAATACTTGCATGATTTCGATTCCTACAGTGTGGGATGCAACTCTCGCGCCGCCGGGACATCACGCCGTTCACGCTTATACATTGGAACCTTACGAAGGTTGGGTATATGGCGAATTGTATCAGCAGAAAAAGCAAGAGCGATCGCAATCTCTGTTTCAAGCTTTAGAAAGAATTATACCGGATTTGCGATCGCGAATAGTCTTAGAGTCGATCGGCACACCGCTAACCCACGCCCGATTTTTGCGCCGATATCAAGGAACTTACGGGCCTGCAATTGCCGCCGGAAAAGGCACATTTCCGGGGCCGCAAACACCAGTCAAAGGCTTGTATCGGGTGGGAGACAGCACCATGCCCGGAATTGGCGTGCCCGCCGTCGCAGCATCGGGTATTTTGTGCGCGAATACTTTGGTAAATTCGGATGTTACAGCACAATTTTTGTAAGCGAATGAAGAAGGAAGTTCGGCAACGAGCAATGTACGGGATGAAACTGATGTAACGGATGTCAGGAAGAAGGCAGAAGGCAGAAGGGAAATTAACTGGTTTCCTGCCTCTGGCTGAGAACCGAGCTCCAGAGGCTCTGCCTCGCTTGCAAAAAACAGGAGGCAGAGCAATAGTGAAATGCGTTCCCAGCCAGAGCCATGGAACGAGGAAAAAACTACTTTTTACAAAATCTGCCTGTTCCCAAAACTGATTATCCACCAGCGGCAAAAGCGCCCATAATTGCGATCGACAAAGCCAAACCTGGCAACAGCAGCAATCCTAACATTAAAGCATCGTGTCCGCTCATCACTTTCTCCTGATATTGACTTTTGACATTATACTCTATAAACTGCCATCTTGCCTCGACTTTAATAATTAATTAAAACCGGCATATAGATTCAGGATTGACAGGGCAAATTTTATTAACAATGGGATTCCCGCGCAAGTCCAGGGTAGTTAACTTTTGCAAAGATTGCAGGGAACTGATATCAGAGATGTGATTGTTGTACAAGTCTAGTAAAAATAAATTATTTAAAGCTTGCAGCGCGCTGGTATCCGAAATCGGGTTGTTGAACAGATAAAGTTCAGTCAAATTAGTTAACGATTTCAGCGGACTGATGTCGGATATTTGATTGTTACCGAGGTTGAGTTCAATTAAATTAGTGAGCGATGTCAAAGGAGTAATATCTGATATTTTATTTTGGAATAAAACCAATTTATTTAAGTTAGTTAGAGCTTTCAACGGAGTCAGGTCAAATATTTCATTTCCGAACAGAAACAGCGTAGTGAGATTTTTTAAAAAAGTAAGCGGGGTGAGATCCGATATTTTATTATTGTAAAGGTAGAGTGTCTGGAGTTCAGTTAAATTTTCCAGAGGAGCGATATCGGAAATTTGATTGTTGTAGAGAATCAACGCATTTAAGTTAGTTAAGTTTTTCACCGGAGTGATGTCGGAAATTTTGTTGTCAAACAAGACAAGTGCGGTAAGATTAGTTAGATCTGCTAGGGGACGGATATCTGAGATTTGATTGGTATCGAGAACGAGTTGGGTCAGATTTATTAGAGATGAAAGCGGGCTGATATCTGATATTTGATTAACATCCACAATCAAAGTTTTCAGATTGATTAAAGATTGCAGGGGAGCAAGGTCAGATATTCGATTGCTGCCGAGAATAAGATTAGTAAGTTTAGTGAAAGAAGAGAGGGGACTGATATCGGTAATTTGAAGATTTTTGAGATTAAGTTCTGTTGTATTAGAAATCAGTTCGTTGGCTCGATCGCACTCGGTAGTGTCTGATATTTGCAACAGTATTTCTACCGTATGTTTGGCGTCGGGCGAGAGATTCTCTTTTTGCTTGCACCAATCGGAAAAGTTATTATAAGTTGTCATGTGCTGTGCTGGCTTAATCGATTTTAGATGCGAGATTTGAAATTTTAGATAAGTATAGCAATTCTATTTCATTTGTGAATGACATTTTTTTCTGCTTTTGATAAATTTCAGCAAAAATTGTGTAAAGTAATCTTAACGTCCTTAATTGAATTGCATTCGTAGGAGCCAAGAGCCAACTATGACACCCGAACTAATTTTTAATGCCGGTAATCTGTTCGTTGTGCCTTTCTGGGCAATTATGATTTTATTACCCAACTGGGGAATTACCAGAAAAGTGATGAATTCCTTTATTCCGTTTGCAGTCCTAGCCGTTTTGTACATATATTTGTTTGGTAGCAGTCTGACTGCGGAAAATGCGGCTGCTTTGTCGAATCCTAAGTTAGCAGATATTGCTAAGTTTCTGGGGGAAGAAACGGCGGCGGCTACGGGATGGATACATTTTTTAGTGATGGACTTGTTTGTCGGGCGCTGGATTTATTTGGAAGGGCAGCGGACAGGAGTTTGGACGGTTCATTCTTTAGCTTTGTGTTTTTTTGCTGGACCGATGGGATTGCTTTCTCATATTGTAACTGCTTGGATTACTCAAAGGTTTTTCCCAAATTCTGAGACGGCGGAAACTGTTACTTCATCGGTTTAGGCACAGGTTTTTAATACCTTGGATGTTATATCGCATCCGGTTGCATCAGAATGATTAAACAGCGAAGGCGCAAAGGACGCGAAGGAAGAGACAGAAGAAGATGCGGTTATTCCTTCGCGCTATGAGCGTCTTCGCGGTTCATTTAATCTTACGACCTAACAGAACTCGATCTAATACAAGCGGAGTTGATATCAATCATCTACTCTGGGACGCAGAACCTAATTATGTAGGGTGCACCTGAAGCACTTGACCGCTAGAAGTTGGGTAGGGGCTGGTTTATAAATACCTAGTATGTGAATTGCAGATAGGGTGAACTCGCCCCTACAGAATTTTAAGAATTGGCTAGGGGCAGCACTAAACGAGCCACAATTAAATTGTTTTCTAACATTTCTATAGAAAAGTTTCCCCCCATTAAGCGTACCGCTCGCTGACAAATTAAGAGATTTTGGACGATCGACCTATTGGAACTAGAAACCGCTAATATATCGGGTTCGGAACTGCCGTTGAAGGCAGCAATTAAGTGTCGATCGCACGCGCCGCTATCGATCACAGACAATTCTAACAAATCTTCCCCCAACAACTGAGAGCGAATCTCAATCTTGGCGCCAACGGCAGAGCGCCTGCAAGCCGCCGCCAGCAATTCGCACAGGATCAAATCGAGCTTGATGCTGTCCCCGCGAACGCTCAAAGTCTGACCCGCAGGCATCGACACAGCAGTTTCTCTGTGCACTTCCAGCAAGACTTTCGAGTGTTTGACCAGGGAGGCCGTTCGATCGAGCGATCGCCTCAGCCAAGCGCTCACAGGCACCGCATCTTGTCCGAATTGCAGCCGCCAATGTTCCTGTTTCAGCAGCAAATGAGTTGACCCCAAAGCATTGCCCATTTGCCGCAAAACCTGTTGGTAGCGCAAAGTTTTCAGAGCATCCTTTTGTTCCTTCACTGACTGGAAAATCGACTGACTCAACTCCCCCAACTCCTTCACCCCCGCTCCCACAGTGCGGTAAAACTCCTCAAAACGGCGCTGTTTGTACCAGTTGAGCAGCTCCAGATCCAATCGCTGCGACTCGCTTGCCGATTGCACCGCCAAATACCTGTGCCACCAAGCCAACTGAGACGCCATCGAGCTGAGTAAACTCACCGACAACTCCGACCACTGGCGGCCCGGAGCGTCCGCAGCCACCACAATGCCCGCCGGAGCGTGTTCTGGCGCAGTCCGCAGCGCCACCGTCAGAATCTCGCCAATTCCCGGACTGCGGAGCCACCGCTTCGTCGCCAGCGGCAGTTGGCTCGTGCTCTGTTGCAGCACGCCCGATTCTGCCAGGGTTTGTTGGATCAAGGCATCTGTTTTGACAGGAATCACCGCCTCGGGATTGAGGGCAAATACCGGATTGGCAGCTACCGTCGCCACGATGGAACCTTCCTCCTGACCCGGATTCCAAGTAATTACGGCGACTAAAGGACAGGAAAGTGTCTGGGAAACGTGTTGAGCAAAGTTACGATCGAGCTTTTGTAGCGGCAACTCTGGGAACATCGTCGGTAAAGCAGCAGGTATCTCTTGCTCAGATTGCTCATCAGGAGAATGGTGCAAAACCGCCAAACCCGATTTGAGCGATCGCTCAAATTGCTGATATTTGTCGATTGCCGAACTCTGCTGCCACGAGTGCAGGATCAATCCTAGTTGTTGGCTCACTAGCCGAACTAATTCTTGCTCAGATCGCCTCCAAGTGCGAGTTGCATTGTGTCCGACAACCAGCAAACCCTCGATCGATTTGCCATTGGCGATTTTCGATTTTAGATTGGGGTTGTCTCCCTCTTCCTTTTTCCCCCGAGTGCTCGATGCCAAAAGCGATCGCACCCCAGCTTCCCCCAACACTTCCCGCCAAGCGCCCAACCGCCGATCTTCCTCCCAATTTTCAATAGCTAGAGGTGCACTTTCTTGCAACAGCCCCACGTCAGCCACATCGAGGGCGTTGAGTGGCGACGGCACTGGCCTGCGATTGCGGGGCAGATTTTGGCAGACAATTTCAAAGCGATTTTGTTCTTCGCCGTACAGCAGCAGCAAAAAGTATTCGCATTTGAGCCGCTCGCACAACTGTTCGGCGGTATTTTTCAAAGTCGCCTCCCAGTCAGCATCGCTGTAGATGGCGCGAGCTATTCCGGCAGTTAAATCTCGATCGATCTCAGTTTGCTGAATCCTCTCCTCCATCTCCGACACAGGAGCCGTCAGAGCCACTAACTGCGCCACTCCCCGCAGGTAATGCTTTTCATTGTCTTGCCAAATCCGGGGCTCGCTGGCTTCGACTGCCAAAAATCCCAACAATTCTCCTTCTGAAATAATCGGCGCAGCCAACAGAGAGCGAGCGCGGATTTGCTGCATCAACCGCCCCGTAAGCTCAGTTTTCAGAGAACTTTGAGATTCACCGATCCAAACCATTTCTTCCCTGCCCAAAGCCTGATAAAATTCGCCCAAGTCTTGGACGGTGATGCCCGAAGCCGCTCGCGCCGGCCCGCCCAAACCCGGAGTAACTTCGCGGTTGCTGACTCGGCGCCAAAAATAGCGCCGCTCTCGCTCGAACCAATAAACATTGGTGCGCGTCGGCTCGATAAATTCGTGAGTTTGTTCGACAACCGCTTGCAAGTATTGGTCGAGCGATCGCAATTCCCCCAACTGTGAAATCAGCGCTAAAAGAGACTCATCTGGGTGTTTAACTTGTTGTCGCTGCCAGTCTTTTTCTATTTGGTAAAGAGCAGTTGCCAGCGCTCCAAATACGATCGCCAACTGCGTTTTTTCCCCCGACTTTGGCGACGCTCCCCACACGTCAGTGCCGAGCAAAATCACGCCGTAGCAGCGGTCTTTGTAGCGGAGCGGAAACAGAGTCGTGCCTTGAATATTGAAAGTTTGAGCTGCTTTGCGCCATTCTCCTGCTCGGTTTTCCGATCGCAAATCCGGGACTCCCACCGGCCGGAGCTGAATCACCACTTGTTCCAGCAAATCCCCTGGGCTGAGGGCAAACCGCTGTTTGAGAAAAGACAGGTCGCCGTTAGGAGTTATGCCACCTTTGCCGAACAATCTGTGGGCCTGTCGATCGTACAACCCGATCCAAATCAACCGCCAGTCAAATTCCGTTTCCAAGTAACCGAGTGTGGTCGAAAGTAGCACTTCAACGTTCTCCTCTTCTCGGAGAGTCTGGAGAACGCGCTCCAAGGTCGCGATTTGTTCGTCTAAATCCTTTGGTCTTTGCTGCTGCCCCATTTCCAAGCTTCCCCGCACCTTTGTCTAATTTAAAATTACTAACTTAAAAATTCAAAAAAATAAAATGCAAAAGAATCAACTTATAATATAATCGTCTCACTTATCCCTCAATCTCAAACATTGGATAAAGTCGATCGAAGTTGAAGTAAAAACTTCGCCTTCACTGTCTGCTCCTGAATATTTTTATTTCCCTTCTCATTTCTAATTTGTAAATTGCCCCAGTACAAATCATTGGATATTTATCAATCAAGTGTACGCCCGCTGTTGTTTTCTGTATTGAAAACCGATGCCGAGTGGCTGCACAACCGCACTCTCCAATTTCTCGAACTCGCAGCCAGAACCCAGTCAAACCCAGCAACCCGCCAAATGCTCTGGCAATTGCAGAAATCTTTGGGAGTCCAAGATTCTCGCCTCGAACAATCTTTGTGGGGACTGAGCTTTAACAATCCTGTCGGCTTAGCCGCCGGATTTGATAAAAACGGCGTAGCTGCCGATATTTGGGCAAATTTTGGCTTTGGCTTCGCCGAACTCGGCACTGTCACTTGTCAACCGCAGCCGGGAAACCCCCAACCTCGCTTGTTTCGCTTGACGGAGGACAGTGCAGCCCTCAATCGCATGGGATTTAACAATCAAGGAGCCGCGGCAATGGCAGCCCGGTTTCAAGCAGCACAGAAACAGTCAAAATTCGATGCCTCGCGCCCCATGCCTCAGTCTCGGTTCCCCTTGGGCATCAATCTGGGTAAATCTAAGGTAACACCGTTAGAGGAAGCCGCAGCCGACTATTTGGAGAGTTTTAAGCTGCTGAAAGATTGGGGCGACTATTTTGTAGTGAACGTTTCCTCTCCGAATACGCCTGGGTTGCGATCGCTCCAAGATGCTGCTGGGCTCAGCACAATTTTGGAAATTTTGCAACAAGAAAATCAGGGGATCAAGCCAATTTTAGTCAAGATTGCGCCGGATTTGGAGTCGGAGGCGATCGTATCAATCCTCGACTTAGCAAAAACCTACCAACTAGCAGGAATTATCGCCACAAATACCACCATCCGCCGCGACGGA
>NZ_JAUBQU010000056.1:0-18972 GCF_036701435.1 Microcoleus sp. Pol12A5 | reverse complement strand
TATCAATCCTCGACTTAGCAAAAACCTACCAACTAGCAGGAATTATCGCCACAAATACCACCATCCGCCGCGACGGACTGAAAACACAAATATTGCGAGAAACAGGCAAACCAATCGCCGAAGAAGCCGGGGGAATTAGCGGGCTTCCTGTGCGAGAGCGATCGACAGAAGTAATCCGATTTATCTGGCAATATACAAAAGGCGAATTACCCATAATTGGAGTTGGTGGCATTTTCACCGCCGAAGATGCTTGGGAAAAAATAGCCGCCGGTGCGAGTTTAATTCAAGTTTACACGGGTTGGGTTTACGAAGGGCCTTGGATGGTGCGTCGGATTCTCCAAGGCTTGTTGCAAAAGTTAGAAGAAAAAGGATTTAATTCAATTTCCCAGGCAGTTGGTTCGGGCAATCAATAGACCTACGAGTGAAAAGCAAGTCTTGGGCAGGCATCCTGCCTGCCCCACAATAAGTGTTGAAAAAGTCTAATAAATTATTGCAGAAGGATTTACGCACCGACTCTAACGAGTTATTAACTCTCTTATGTCACTTGAGGCAGAAGAAAAATAGAAATCAGGGTGAGACAGAAATATAAAAATTGAGGAAGTCAGCCTATAAACGATAGATTGAAGTTTAGCAAACCCTAAAGATAATTGAGGAATAGGAAAGACTGTAAGCCCCGGCTGAATTAAGTTCAATATGGTAAAATGTTGAAGTATGATACGAAGATTGTTCAAAATATTCTTCCACCCCTTACCCCTCCACCTCCTTCAACCCGTCCTCTAGCAGCATCCGCACAATATCGACTTTCTTGCGCCCCGTCCTGGCTGCCAGCATCGACAGCTTGCGGTGCTCTCCCGACGGACATATCCAGCGTAAACCTGACCGTTATTTCTTTGTCGGGTGCTTGGAGTCGGTGAGTCAGACTGCTCTCTTGGGATGGAGCGGGGACTGGTTCTGCTGCTGATGCTTTCGGCTGCGGTGCTGTTAGAGCTGGCAGTGCAGCTTCCAGTATTGGTGGTGTTTCCGTTATAAGTGATGCTGTGGGTGTTGTTCCTAGTGATACAACTTCTGTTGGTGCTTGCACACCTGTTTTTATGTGTGTTAGCTTATTACTTAGAAGAGCATATGTGTCAACGATTACCGTCCGTCGTCGTTGTTTGAGGATGAGGAGTGGTTGAATGCTTCTGAGTCAGGGTCGGTGGTTGTCCCGGTTAAGTCATCCACTCCAGCAAAACGGAAAGCTTCAACAAAATGTACTTGTGAGTGTTTTCCAGTTCCAAGTTTTCGGACGTTAATAACAATTTTATCGACAATCGCTAAAAACCGAGTCTAGCCTAAATTGCGTCTGGTTTCAGTTAGTTTCGACAAGCTGACAATGCCAGCTCCTTTGCAACAGAGAGCTGTGGATTTACTGAAGGTTTCCCTAATATTGTAGTCATGTATTGGGCGAGGGCGTTAGCCCGATTGCCCGACTGATGGGGGTTTTGCTTGGATGCGATCGACCACAGGGGGGAAGTTCCGATTAACAAGTTGAGATCGTCTCAACGAAAGCGATCGCTTTGCCAAAAGTTTCGCGCTTTGCATCACACCAGGAAGCACGCGCGATCTCGCTTTCTATTTAGCTACCCTTGAACAACGAAACTATACTTACATCTTGCACCAGTCGAATAATCTCACATTCCATCTGCCCTGCTTGACAACAAAGGGTTATAACTCCAAATTAATTTCTAGCTTCTCTGACTGGGGTGAAACTTCCTAATTGGTGCATTGTCTTACTTAGAGGCACCCAGTATATTTATGAATTTTCCATTCAAAGCACGTTTGAAGAGCCAGAAGAATTCACCAAAAATGGTGATGCCGTTAATTAACCAACATTGGTTGGTGCGGATCGTCCTGCGCTCCCTTTCCTACTTCCGCAAAGACTTATGGCTGATTGTCACACTCTTGTTGTTGATCGGAGCGTCGGTATTTTTCAACCTTCTCAACGCCTGGCCGATAGCGATTCTAGTCGATACAGTTTTGTCACCAACTCCGAAATCCAACTGGATTCATACGCTGTTTCTTGCTCCGTTCGGTGAAAGCACGCTGAACCGAATTTTCGGAATGGCATTCGTCGCGATGATTATTAGAATCCTGAGCGAGACCGTTTTCATGCTTCGTAGGATGTTGAACTACCGCATCCAGTACAACGGAACCTTGCGGGTTCGCACCGAACTCTACGACAAAATGCAGGCGCTGAGTCTCGGCTGGCACGGCTCCCGATCGCAGGGTGACGCAATCTATCGGTTGAGCTACGACAGCCTCGGCCCCTGGGGGGTAATCGATACGCTTATCGGCTCCACTGCCGCATCGGTGACGCTGACGGCGATGATCTGGATCATGCTGTCGCGCCATGTCCTTCTCACCGTGTTTGCGCTTTCCTTCACTCCGCTTCTAATACTGGCGAATTGGTACTTCGAGGGAAGGATTAGGAGTCGAGCCCTTGAGTCGAAGCAGACCGATGCGGTGATGACCTCAACCATGCAGCAAGCTATAGATTTGATCGGGCTAATCCAGTCCTTCGGTCGAGAAGCAACCGAGTCGCGACGCTTCGGGCAGGCGGTGGAACGCAGCGTCAAGGCCTCCATGCGGCTCAATTGGCAAGAAAACCTCTATCCGCTAGCGGTTCAGGTTGTCTTCGCCCTGGGAAGCGGGGTAATCTTAGGCTACGGCGGATACCTAGTTTATCGCGACCAGTTCTTGCGTCCGGTGCAGGGCGGCGTGACCATCGGCGATCTGCTCGTATTTATGGCGTACCTGGGGCAGTTCTGGGACCCGATAGGTTGGGTGTTGGGGTTCACTACTAAGATCCAGACGTTTGTAGCTTCATGCGATCGCGTCTTTACGGTCATTGACGAGCCGCCTGCTATAAAAGATGAGCCTGATGCGCGATCGCTTCCCGTCCATCCCCGCACACTAGCACTTGCCGACGTAAGCTTCGAGTACAACTCTGGGCAACCCGTCTTGCGGAACATCAGTGCTAGTATCGAGCCGGGTCAGATGGTGGCGTTTTTGGGCCCTAGCGGAACGGGAAAGAGCACGTTGCTCAATCTTTTGCCGCGCTTCTACGACCCGACATCGGGCAGCGTCCTCCTCGACGGCTTCGACCTCCGCACCCTTAAGATAGCCGATGTTCGCAAGCACATGGCGCTCGTCTCCCAAGGCAGCCCACTATTCCCCGGAACGATCGCAGAGAATATCGCCTACGGTCGCCCGGATGCTCTGCTCTCCGATATTCGGGAAGCGGCGGCTGAATCCGGGGCAGCCGAGTTCATCGAAACCTTGCCGGAGCAGTATGATACTTTAATCGCGGAGGGCGGTCAGAACCTATCGGGTGGACAGCGACAGCGCCTAGCTATTGCGCGGGCGCTCGTCACTAAGGCTCCTATACTCATCCTGGACGAACCCACAAATGCGCTGGACTTGAAGCACGAGCAGTGGGTACTAGAGACTCTGCAACGTCTACGTCGCAACAGAACCATCATCTTGGTCACGCACCGACTCGAAACTGCAGTAGACTGCGATCTGATTTTTGTGATGCAGTCGGGCGAGATTTTTGAGTCTGGCACTCACGCCGAACTTCTTACCAAACAGGGACTCTACTACCGAATGTTGGGCTACGGTACAGTAAAATCCACAGGACTTACGCACAAACCCTGCATCGAGTAGGGACACAACATGGCGAACTTATTCTGATTCTTTTGCTTCAATCAGTGGGCGTTGACTGCCTGACTGGGAATAGCACTGGCATTAACTGACCCAGCGGCACAGAAGGCTGCTCATGCACAAATATCCAGGACAGCAAGGCAAATAGCCGCAGGACGGACTATTTCTGAAAAAGTGCAAACGTACTGGAGATTTGGGAAAAGGATGCGATCGCGATCGGCTACGATCCTGGGCGTAAAGAATATAGATGGCTTTTTGGAGGATCTCAGTCCGATCTCTGGCAATCTTTACCTCCTGTCTATAGAAAATGTGCTGTTTGTGATACTGATTTTTGGGATTCTTATTCAGAAGTGCTACCTTTTAAAAGACATCGACCTGTAGGCCAAGAATCGGGAAAAACCAGTCATATTGAAAGACTTAATAATACTTTACGGCAGCGAATCTCTCGTTTTGTTCGTAAAACCTTGTCTTTATCAAAAAAACTGCTTGCACCATATTGGGGCTATTTTTAACTTTGTACATCACTATAATTATTGCATAAGAGAACGATAAGCTGTTCTACATTTAAACTGTGTGTCAAAAATCAATAAAACTCTTATGGGACGGGCTTCTAGCCTGTCCATAATTTCCAATTTAAAGGCGTAATAGCTTCTCATTACTGTGAATGACTACCAAAAAACTATCATGGCAATACCATACCAACATTTTCCTAACCTTGAATACTACAATATTTTTATTTCTCCAAGCAATTTCGATCGGTATTACATCTAAAGTAAATCGGCGCTCGTAATTTTTAATAATCTTAAAAACTCGATCGATATAATACGCCTCTAATCAAATATTTCCGCTAATTTCAAAGCATTAACTTGAGCTTGAGCTTTATGCAGCGACTCCTGCCATTCCCTTTCTGGATCGCTATCAGCAACAATCCCCGCACCCACTTGTCCCCAAACAACTCCCCCGGTCGTACCGTCACTTTTTGGTGCATATAAAAGGGTGCGAATCAAAATATTTAAATCCAGGTTGCCGCGCCAGTCTAAATAACCGCAGGAACCGTAAAATAAATTGCGCTTCACGGGTTCCAATTCTTCGATGATTTCCAGACAGCGCACTTTCGGACAACCTGTAATCGTACCGCCCGGAAATACCCCTCGAATTAAGTCGATCGCGTCGCAATCTCCTCTTAATGTACCGATAACATTACTGACGAGGTGCATCACGTGACTGTAGCGTTCAACGGTCAGAAATTCGTTAACTTTTACCGAACCCCATTCACACACCCTCCCGATATCGTTGCGCTCTAAGTCAACTAACATAATATGTTCGGCTCTTTCTTTGATATTCTCTATTAATTCCTGTGCTAACTTCTCATCTTGAATGCAGGTTAAACCTCGCGGTCGCGTTCCCGCGATCGGTCTAGTATCCACTTTTTTTCCTAATAATTGAACGAGTCTTTCCGGCGAACAACTAACTATCGCCCCCCACGGAGTTTGCCAATAACTTGCAAAAGGCGAAGGATTGATCCGTTGCAAAGCGCGGTAAATTGACCAACTACTGCAATCTGTACGGGCTTCAAACCGCAAAGATAAATTTGCCTGAAAAATATCGCCCGCATGAATATACTTCTGAGCTTTTCGCACTATTTCTTTATACTCACTCTCAGATAATTGGAAAATAGGAGTAGCGGAATTTTGTTGATAATTTTCTGGTAAATTATTCTCGATTATTTCTCGATCGGTTTGCTCTAATTGATGCTGCATAACATCGAGGTGAGAAGGTTGACTCGCAGCCAACCAGAGAATTTGCGTTTGATGGTCTAAAACCGCAAAAGATTCTGGTTCGTACCAACAGCTAACCGGGAAAGGAAGCGGATCGGTATTGAGTTGGGGCAGGTGTTCGATTTCCCATGCTAAATCATAACCTAGCCATCCCAACCAACCCCCAGTAAAAGGAATTTCCGGCGGTACATTCACTGCTAAATTTTGGTTGTGAGAGTCCAAGAGAACCCGCAAAAAAGGTAAGATTTCACCGACGGGGGGTGTCCATAGCTCAGATTTACCATCAATTATCCGGGGAGAACCTGCACAAATAGAATATCGTACCAAGTTAGTAGAAGATGTAACTGGACTTTCTAGTAGAACTGCCATATCACGGGGGAAACAATCCGATCGTGAGCCTGCACAGTCGGCAGTTTTACCGAGAAATAAAATTTCAAAAATCTCCGCTCCGCTGCGCTGATTTAGGGGAAGTTTTCGCCAATGCCAAGATTGTATTTGTTTCATAATAGATTGCATGAGGGTTAACACTTTCAGGACTTACGCTACGAGTCAATTTTGACACTATCTGTAGTAGTAAATGCACAGTTCGCACCCTACTAAAATCGATTGAAAGCGTTATTTTAGCCATTACTGACAACTTGCCAAACATCTCTGGTTGCTTCTTTTTTGAGGCGTATCCAACCCCTAACGGAGTTAATTAGAAATAGAGTTTGGGCACTGTGCAAATCATCTAAGGTAATTAATTCTTCTCTGATTTTTCCCTCCTCTAAAAGTTGAGAACGAAACGTCCCCGGTAATAAACCGCACTTGACGGGAGGGGTGATTAGACCTGCGGGTGTATCGATCGCGATATTGGCGATCGTAGATTCGGTGATAACTCCATCTTGATTCCACAGAAAGACATCCTGATATTCGGGCTGCGACTCCAAAGCCATTGTATAAGGCAATCGGTAAGTTGTCTTGTGGTAAAGAAATGGGTTTTGAGAATCTATCGGTTGGCTGGCAATTCCCACAGATGCACCGATTTTTAAGATACCGCTATCTAGTGTCTGAGCTTGTAATGTTATGTTTCCCTCACAAGATATTGTTAACCGTATTTTTTGTTTGACTGACCCGCAAGTCATACTTAATGCTTGTAAAGCTTTGCTTGCTTCTGTTAGTGATAGGGGGAAATTAAAATAATCGGCCGATCGCTCTAATCTTTGAAGATGTCTGTCTAGCAAAAAATAGCCGTTTTTGGGTTCCCATAAAATTGATTCCAGCAATTCAAAGTTTTGCTGTTTTTGAATCATATTTTTGTCAATATAATGTAAATTAGGTAACTTGACAATTTTTAGACCCGCGAAGTTTCCTGTTTTTGTAATTATATAGGAAGTTAACTTGAATTTATGTTGCCTAAATCCTTTATATTTCAATGGCGCTTTGCTATCGGGCTGTTAATATTAACCTCAGCGATCGCACCCCTAGCCCTCAACTACTACGTCAGGCTTGTTACCAGCAACTACCGCTACAGCGATATAGCTAGCGTGCCGGCAGAACCCATCGCTATAGTTTTTGGTGCCGGAGTTTGGGAAGACGGCACTCCAAGCCCAATGTTAGCCGATCGAGTGCAAGCAGCCGTCGATTTGTACAAAGCGGGGCGAGTGGACCAACTTTTGATGACAGGAGACAATAGCAGCGTAGATTACAACGAAGTCCAAGCAATGCAGGACTACGCCGCAGCCCAGGGCGTACCGACTAATAATATCATTCTCGATTATGCCGGATTTAGCACCTATGAAAGTTGCTACCGGGCGAAAGAGATTTTTGGCATAACCCAGGCTGTTTTAGTTACCCAAAACTTTCACTTAGCCCGCGCTGTTTATACCTGCCGCCAGTTGGGCGTAGAGGCGATCGGTTTAGGAACGCCGGATTGGGGCAAATTTCGCCAAAAGGGCATGATTCGCTACACTTTCCGCGAATTTTTTGCAGTCCTCAAAGCGCTTTGGGAAGTGCGCGTTACCCGTCCAGAACCGACTTTTTTGGGGCAGTTTGAAGGAATAAAATAAAATTCATGAGTGGTCTGTTGAAGACTTTTGTTGTTGCTTTAAAGACTAAAATTTTCCCGAAAAACAGGTTTTATTACAACTAACAGGACATCATGTAAGTGCGGGAGTTGTAAGTTTTTAGTTCAACAAAACTTACAACAAAACTCACAAATCATAACTCGCCCGTTGCGGTAGTGTTCCATAACTTACTCGCGTTTGGAAAGCCCCGCCAGGGACCAAGTTAGGCTCACCATCATTAAGCGACCTAGAGCCTTCAAACGTTCTTCGGCGTTATTTTCAACCGCTTGAGACAGAGTTTCAAACTTAACATCGATCGACAATTCTTCAGCAGTTTCTGCTGGTTTTTCCAACACGGGTTGTTCAGAAGATGTCTCAAGGCTGACTTGTGGCTGCTGATTTTTTTCTTCGGTCATTTTCTGAGTCACCTCCTGGAGTTATTGCATACATAATCCTTAATACAAATGTAATTTATTTGTATCCGGGATTTGGCGAGTCAAGTTTTCCTTACCAGACAATCGCAGTTACCAAATGACTTAAAAGCTTTGATTTCACTTGTTAGCTATCTTAAATAGCACTTAGCCAATTTTCCTCAGAAAGGCGATTTATTCACCGATAGCTCGTCCTCCACCAATTTTTGGTAATAAACGGGATTTCTGAGCCTAAGTCCTGTTAAACTCAAAACTCATGCACTACTACCGATGATGCACATCACTGAAGTGTTATATTTACTTAACAGTAATATTTCCGAGATTCTAATATTGTTAAAGACTAACAATTAATTTCGCTCGGATTTATATCAATCTGCAAGCAACCGTCTGGAAATTATTAACAAACTGAAGGTGTAGAGCCGATGGCAATTTATGTTGATACTGCAATTGTAGCGGAAGCCGCACGGGCCAGCAAGTTCGGATGGATAGCGGGAATTACTACTAATCCGACACTTTTGGCAAAAAGCGAGTTATCTCCCGAGCAAACCCTTAAACAACTGGCACAACTGATTCCTGGGGAAGTGTATTATCAGCTAATGGCATCTGATGTTGATGGCATGGTAGCAGAAGGAAAAGCGGCTTTTGAATTAATTGGACAGCAAACAGTGTTGAAAGTTCCAGCAACGGCTGCGGGTTTCCAAGCAGTAGGGCATTTGTCACCGGAAATTCCTTGCGCGGTGACGGCGATATACAGCGCATCACAAGCAGTTGTCTCAGCAGAAGCGGGTGCCAAATATGCGATCGCCTATGTGAATCGCGCCACCAGATTGTTGGGAGACGGTTTTGCTTTAGTCCAAGATATGGCAGATGTCTTGAAAAAAACAAATACTGAAATTTTGGCAGCTAGTATTAAATCGCCCGAAGAAGCGGTAAAGACTTTATTAGCTGGCGCCCATCATTTGACATTGCCTTTTGACGTGTTGCAAGCAATGGCAGTTCACGAATTATCCCAGCAAACAGTTGATGAATTTGCCAAAAACGGGCGGGGAATATGAGCTTGCCTATCTTGTGTACTGTGAGTAACATTAGGAAATCTCCTTCCTTCTACTCTTAAATATGAGAGCTTATGACTATTACTCGCGTCTCTGTAGACTCAGCAGGCAATCCGGGGAACAGCTACTCGCTGTTCCCCTCCATCTCAGCCGACGGGCAGTTTGTGGCGTTTGGATCTATTTCCACCAACATAGTGCCGGGGGATACTAACAATCAAACCGACATCTTCGTGCGGGACTTGTTAACCAATACCACCACCCGCGTCTCTGTAGACTCAGCAGGCAATCCGGGGAACAATAAATCCGGTTCACCCTCCATCTCAGCCGACGGGCGGTTTGTGGCGTTTTTATCTAATTCCACCAACCTAGTACCGGGGGATACTAACAATAACGACGACATCTTCGTGCGGGACTTGTTAACCAATACCACCACCCGCGTCTCTGTAGACTCAGCAGGCAATTACGGGAACCGTGACTCGTATAACCCCTCCATCTCAGCCGACGGGCGGTTTGTGGCGTTTTTATCTAATTCCACCAACCTAGTACCGGGCGATACTAACGATAACGACGACATCTTCGTGCGCGACTTGTCCACCAATACCACCACCCGCGTCTCTGTAGACTCAGCAGGCAACCAGGCGAACCGCTACTCTTTCCCTCCCTCCATCTCAGCCGACGGGCAGTTTGTGGCGTTTTCTTCTGATGCCTCCAACATAGTGCCGGGGGATAACAATACCGGAGACATCTTCGTGCGGGACTTGTTAACCAATACCACCACCCGCGTCTCTGTAGACTCAGCAGGCAATCCGGGGAACAGCAACTCCTTCTCTCCCTCCATCTCAGCGGACGGGCGGTTTGTGGCGTTTTTATCTGATGCCACTAACCTCGTGCCGGGGGATACTAACAATCAAACCGACATCTTCGCGCGCGACTTGTTAACCAATACCACCACCCGCGCCTTTGTTGACTCAGCAGGCAATCAGGGGAACAACTTCTCCAATTACCCCTCTATCTCGGCCAACGGGCAGAAAGTGGCGTTTTCATCTTTGGCCGCCAATCTCATGCCGGGAGATACCAACAACGGCCCAGACGTATTCGTTGCTGACATCGGCAACACTCCAGGCGGCATCAATAACTCTCCAAACGCCATCAACGGCACTCCCGGCAACGACAACCTGACAGGCACTCCAGGCAACGATCTCATCAACGGTTTGGCAGGCGATGACCTGCTGACTGGTTTGCGGGGCAATGATATCCTTAATGGTGGCGACGGCAGCGACTACCTGTCTGGTGGCAAAGGTTTTGACACCCTCAACGGCGGTTTGGGCGACGATAATCTTGTCGGCGGCGCGGGCAACGATGTATTTGTTTTAGGTGCGGGGTTGGGAGTTGATACAATCTCTGATTTCGGCAACTCTCAAGATACCATTCAATTAATTAATGGCTTGACTTTCGGACAACTATCAATTTCCGCTGGAACTAACGGCACATTAATTGGATTAGCTAGCAGCGGTGAAGTTTTAGCTGCTTTGACAGGCGTTGCTCCCAATCTCATGGGCACTGAAGATTTCATCTCTGTTTAGAGATAGGAGGAAATTTGAGAATACCCTTCGATTATATGATGGTTAAGTCACCGGAGATGATATAATTGCTACTTGGTTATTAGTTATTTGCACTCTTCTAATCACAAATAACCAATAACTAATAACTAATAATTATGGCATTCGCCAAATCTTAATAGTGCGATCGGGACTGCCGGTCACAAAAGTCTTGCTATCTCTGGCAATAGCAACAGAACTCACAAACTGACTGTGACCAGAAAGAGTGTTTCTTTCTTTTCCCGTCTTCAAATCCCAAACTATAATATCTCCGCCGCCGCCGATCAAAGTACGACTGTCCGGGCTAAAGGCGATCGTCCTCACCGAACTCGAATGCCCTTTAAAAGTGCGGGTGCGCTTCCCGTCTTGGACGTTCGACAAGCGGATCGTATTGTCGGTGCTAGCGCTAGCCACAATTTTCCCGTTCGGACTAAAAGCCACAGCATTAACCGCGCCCCCGTGACCTGTGATAATTCTTCTGACTTCTCCGGTGCCGAGATTCCACAAACGCACAGTCTTGTCATCGCTGCCGCTAGCCAGAGTTTTACCGTCCCGGCTCAAAGCGATCGCGTTTACTCCTCCGGTGTGGCCGCTCAAAGTCCGCAACCTGCTGCCGGTTTTGACATCCCACAAGCGAATAGTTTTGTCATCGCTGCCGCTAGCGAGAGTTTGACCGTCCCTGCTAAAAGCGATGGCGTTGACGGCGGCTTTGTGAGCGGGAATCGTCCGCATCCGCCGCCCCGTCTTCAAATCCCAGAGAATCACATTCTTGTCGCCGCCGCTGGCCAAAATTGAGCTGTCCGGGCTCACCGCCAGCGTGTTAACAGATGTTTTAGAAGGCACCGACTTGAGAGGCGGCACCAGGAGGCGTCCCGTCCTCACATTCCAAATTTTAATCGTCCCAATGCTGGCGCTGACCAAAGTTTGACCGTCGGGGGACAGGGCGATCGCATTTACACTCCCTTTATTATCCAAACTTCTTTGCAAAAACTGACTGCTAGGTAAACTAGAAAGCAGCCACACCGGGTTTGCCGGAAACACCCCGTAACGCAGCGAACCGTATATTTGAGACGCGCCAATACCCAGCATCAAAACAGCCGTGCCCGCCAGCAACTTCTGTTTCCAATCAAAAACATCTTTCTCGGTCTTGTTCAATCCCGAATTCAGAGGTCTGAGGCGGTTTACAGAAGTCTGCTTTTTCGCCCCAGCCTCCCCGGCAGTTGCACGAATTTTAGTTTGCCCCGTCGTCGGCAACTGAGTCGGCAACTGGCTTTCCGCGCCATCGAGATTAATTTCCTCCAAGCACTGCAAAACCATCTGCGGACTTTGAGGTCGATTTCCCGGAAAAGGCGCCATCAGATAATCGATTACATTAGCCACTGCGTCGGAAACCTGAGGAGCTCCTTTGCGCCACATTAATCTGCCAGTGCGCGGGTTCTCTGGAAAGGCAGTCGGCGGCTTTCCAGTCAGCAAATAAACAAAAGTGCGCCCCAGAGCAAAAAAATCCGATTGCGGAACAGCCTTGCCATTAGTTTGTTCGGGCGGCGTGTAGCCGGGGGAAACAATACCAGTCACATTTTGCCCCTGACCCACCTTAGCGAAATAAGTCGCCGACACTTCCCGAGCAGTCCCGAAGTCAATCAGCACTAACTGCCCGTTTGGCTTGCACATAATATTGTGCGGCTTGATATCCCGATGGAAATAGTTGAGGCGGTGAACTTGGTCTAAAATTTCCGACAGTTGTTTGAGCCAGTTCACAGCTTGTTCTTGACTGATGGGGCGGCCCCGATGTTTCAGCCAGTCTTGCAAATTGGCCCCAGCAATTTTCTCCATCACCAGACAGTGAAAAGACTCTGTGCTGTTAGCGGGTGTAAATGTAAAATAACCGTCGCGATCGACTTTTGGAATACCTGGATGTCTGAGCCTGACCAATACGTCGGCTTCTTGCTTAAACAGTTCTACAGCTTTGGGATGTTCTTTGAGCAGGACTTTGAGCACTCTTCGGGCGCCGTTGTCGTCCACTTCAAATGTTCTGCCAAAGCCGCCGCCTCCGAGAGGCGCGACGAGCCGATATCGACCTTGCAACAAAAGTTCAGACCCGCAGTGGATACACACGGATTTGCCAGAGTTGGCTGGATCGGAAGGATTCGGGCATTTGGGATTGAGGCAATAACTCACAGAAGCCACATAACCCTGATTGAGGTTGCTCTATCAAGTTTTACTTTGACACTGCTATACAAAACTTGGCTAAACTTATCTAAGCTTCACCATTCAACTAGAAGTATTTTCTAGAGGGTCTGATTCCTGCTTCTGCCAAGAGAGTCGGCTCTTACTTGTCCACAGGCGTAAATTCGGGTGGAGCAGCACCCTATTTTTGAAGTCTATACAACTATTTATTATTGTGGAAGCTTTTAGCCATTGTTTAACCATTATTTTCAACCAATTTAACGAATCGTGGTATCCCGTTCGACCTTTTTATAGGCTGGTTAGTTTTAAATCGACCGTCGTTTACGGCTACAGAAAACTTGGCTAAACTTATTTAAGCCTCACCATTCAATCAGAATTACTTCTGAAGGGTTTGTTTCCTGCTTCACCCAAGGGAGTCGGCTCTTTCTTGTCCACAGGCGTCAATTCGGATGTAGCCCACCCTAATTGAATTAATTTTAGTTGAAGCTTTTAGCCGTGAGTCATCCACTATTTTCAACCTATTTAACGAAACGCGGGCTCCCGTTCGACCTTGTGACAGGCTGGTCAGTTTTGACTTGCACGCTCGGTTTACTCTCCCAGATTATTAAGCCTTTTTTTCGGCATTGATTTAATCATACTGCCCAGAATGTTAATCAGTCAAGTTAAGTATGACTAACTTTGGTGAACTTTTTGGCTATTTAGTCCAACTCAATTGTCAACTTATGACGATCGTAGCACACCCAGTAAAAGACTCATGAGTACCCTTGATTTAAATCTTGCAGCGTCTATGAAGTCAAGGGAGGTTTTAGTCTCGCTTGACTTCAGCATCCCGTGTTTTTTTATAACCGGGGGCACTGCGATCTAACGATCGGGTTGAGGCCAAAGCTTTTGTTGTTTGTCATAGCCGATCGAGGTCACAAATCCCTGATGAGAGCACATAATGTACAAACACACCAGAACTAATAACTAGAGAGCAGCTACATTTCAATTGTACGATCGCAACCACCACTCTCGAAGAAAGAAGTGAGAGTAGGCGAGTGGAAGAGTGGGCGAGTGAAAAAATCTGCCTTCTTCTTGATTCCCTCTTCCCTCTCCTTCAGCAGAAGAAAGCCTTTTAAACAAGTCCCTCAATTACCGGATGGAAGTAGAACGCCAGCGCCAAAACCGTATAAGCTGCCAACAGCAAAGTACCTTCTAGCCAGTTAGAGTTGCCGTCAGAACTGATAGAATTGGCGATTAGCACCGACACAGCAACCGCTACAAGTTCAAACGGGTTGAAGTTCAAGTCCATCGGTTTGCCCAAGACAAAACCTGCCAAAACCAACACCGGGGCCACAAACAAAGCAATTTGCAAACTCGAACCCACGGCCACAGAAACCGACAAATCCATTTTATTTTTCATCGCCACCGTCACCGCCGTCGTATGTTCGGCAGCATTACCAATAATCGGCACTAAAATCACCCCGGTAAACAGTGATGTCAGCCCCAAACGCGCCGTCGCTTCTTCCAGAGTACCCACCAACAGTTCCGACTCGACAGCTACCATCAGGGTACAGGCCAACAGCACCCCAATCCACAGCGGCAGATTGACTTTGTGGTCAGGACTGTCTGGTGCTAAGTTACTTTCGGCTAATTCTTCAAGCATTTCTATTTCTGCTACCCCTGCATCGTACAGATAACTGTGGGTTTTCATCGAAAACAGCAGTGTCAGCACGTAGACAACAATCAGCACTACAGCAACAGCGCTAGAGAGGTTCTGCATAGTTGCCGGAGGGATGCCAATAGAGGTGGCATTAACAGCAGTTGGCACCAAAATGGCAATCACGGCTAAGTTCATCGCTGAAGCATTCAATCGGGCGACTGTCGGCTGAAAATCTTGTTCTTTGTAGCGCAAGCCCCCCAGCAGCATCGCCAATCCCATCACCAGCAGCAGGTTGCTCATAATTGAACCGGTGATGCTGGCCTTGACAACATCTATTAGTCCGGCGTTGAGGGCGACGATGCCGATAATCAGTTCCGTGGCATTTCCGAAGGTAGCGTTCAGCAAACCCCCCAAGTTGGCACCGAGGACGACGGCGATTTCTTCGGTTGCCGTCCCCATCCACGCGGCTAGGGGGATGATGGCTAAAGCCGACGTGATGAAAATTGTGGAGGATTCCCAGCCGAGAAAGTGTCCGGCGATGGAAACCGGGATAAATAACAGCAGACTGGAAATTATTGTATTTGTGTTTAGCATTTAAATTCTCAAAAGCTGCCAACCGTCAATCATAACCTGCGGGAAAATTTTAAAGATGGGTTGGGTTAGGGAATTGGGGGTGCTTCAATGCTGGGGGGCGATCGCCCGCTGGGGGGGCGATCGCTTTTGTTACGGACTGTGTGAGGTCAACGCCTGGTTAAAAATTCACTTTAAAACCACCCAATAGAATCCCGATGCTGCACAAACAAAGTCCGCCTCGGCAGACTAAAATACCTCTTAGACAACAACAAAAATTGAACTAAAACTATAAAGTCCGCCTCGGCAGACTAAAATACCTCTTAGACAACAACAAAAATGGAACTAAAACTCTCTGGTAAAATTTCACTGGTAAGCGGCTCAACTGCCGGAATCGGGTTGGCAATTGCTACAGAACTCGCCAAAGAAGGTGCAACTGTTATCGTTAACGGACGGACTCAAGAGCGGGTAAAAATGGCTATCGACCAAATCAAAGAAATTGCTCCAAATGCCAAACTTCAAGGTGTCGCTGCCGATTTGGGAACGGCAACGGGAGCCGGCGAATTATTTCACCAAGTCCCGGAAGTTGACATTTTGGTAAACAATTTAGGAATTTATGGCGCTAAAGCATTTGAGGATATTTCCGATGGCGAATGGATGAATATTCTAGAAGTAAACGTCATGAGCGGGGTGCGGCTGGCTCGACAATATTTGCCATTAATGCTGAGCAAAAATTGGGGACGGATTATTTTCATTTCTAGCGAATCGGCGCTCAACATTCCAGCAGAAATGATTCACTACGGAGTTACGAAAACGGCGCAGCTTTCTCTCGCGCGCGGTTTGGCAGAGACTACTGTTGGCACCAATGTGACTGTTAATTCTGTGCTGGCGGGACCGACGCGATCGGAAGGAGTAGAAGAGTTCATTCAAGGATTGGCAGAAAACCAAAAGGTGACTCGCGAACAAGTGGAGAAAGAGTTCTTTGAAAAGACTCGCCCTTCTTCGCTGATTCAGCGTTTTGCGGAGACTTCGGAGGTGGCTGCACTTGTCGCATTTATTGCCAGTCCGGTATCATCTGCTATAAACGGGGCTGCTTTGCGAGTGGATGGCGGTGTTGTGCGATCGATCGTTTAGCCGGATTTGTAAGATCGCGATCGTAAATCAGAACACCTTATTTTCTAGGACTAATGCCAATCTCCCTAAAGAGATAAATCTCTCTAAGGATGCTGTTAAGTGTCGATTTGAAGCAGGAAAATATTAGTAAAACTGCTTAGAGGAGTCGAGCGCCACCCATGAAAAAAGCTTTACTCGCCAGTCTGCTGCTGGTGCTAGCTGGCTGTAGTCAGTCGTCCTCCCATCATAAGTTGGTCAAAACGCTGAAAACGGTTGAATCTTGGACAGCGACAGCTCGTATGGTGGGAGAGACTTGGCAACAGGGTAGCATTCCCGACCTCTACGCTCAACAGACATTGGAAAAGAGCCAGCAGGAAATTGCCAAGGAAACCAAAGATTTGACTGACTCTCCTACTTTGCCAAGACAGATATACCAGTTACAGCAAACGCTTCAGCAGATGACAACGGCCGTCAAGCAGCACCGCAAAGCCGCGATCGCCACACCTCTAGCGCAGCTTGCAACTGAACAACAGCAGCTTGAAGCATTGCTCAAAGCGCAGGGAGACCGGTCATGAACAAGATTCGGGAAATTGCTTTGGGTATTGTCACCAGTATTGGCGGATTCCTAGATGTGGGAGCGATCGCCACAGCCGCAGAAGCAGGCTCTAGCTTCGAGTTTCAGTTGATTTGGACGATCGTTCTAGGCACGATTTGTGTCATCGCTTTAGTCGAAATGTCAGGTCGCCTCGCGGCAGTCAGCAAACACACTTTGGCAGATGCCGTTCGCGAACGATTGGGCTTCAATTTCTTCATATTCCCGTTGATTGCCGAGGTCATCGTCGATTTTTTAGTGCTGGGTGCTGAAATTGGCGGCGTCTGCATTGCGCTGCAACTCGTAACAGGCATTAGCTTTCAATGGTGGGCGCTACCCGTTGCCTTTGCAATCTGGCTGTTGCTTTGGAAGGGCACTTTTAGCTTAATTGAAAACGGCGTTTCCTTCCTAGGACTGATTACACTGGCGTTTGTGGTGGCAACCTTCAAGCTTCGTCCAGCATTACCTGCGGTTGCTGAAGGACTTTTGCCAACTATACCCCAACAAGACACCGCCCATTATCTGTTTATTGCCGTCAGCATCCTCGGCGCATTAATTAGTCCCTATTTGTTTTACTTCTACTCCTCTGGTGCCGTTGAAGATAAATGGGACCGATCGCATCTCGGTGTAAATCGTGCAGTTGCTGGGCTAGGCATGGGGTTTGGTAGCCTCGTCTCGCTGGGAGTGCTGATTGTGGCGGCACAGGTATTGCACCCGCGAGGAATTCAAGTAGACAGCTACGAACAAGCAGCTTTGATGTTGACCCAACCTTTCGGATATTGGGGATTTGTGCTGTTTGCTGCATCGCTGGGCGTTGCTTGTTTTGGAGCGGCTTTGGAAGTTAGCTTAGACACGGCTTATATTCTGGCGCAAGCCTTTGGTTGGAACTGGGGTGAAACTTTGCATCCCAAAGAGGCAGCCCGTTTCAGCTTTGTTTACACAGTGTTTGTATTTCTGGCATCACTGCTGATGGTGGTGGGAATCGATCCGTTGCAACTAACTTTATTTTCAATGGCATTGACTGCCGTAATTTTACCGCTGACGATTATCCCGTTCTTGGTGTTGATGAACGATCGCGAGTATGTGGGCGACCATTGCAACGGCTGGATCAGTAACAGTATTACCATTTTCACACTTGTTCTGACTTTTGTCCTAGCGATCGTCGCCATTCCATTAGAAGTGCTTGGAGGTTGATATGGATGTAATTCGAGATGTCCTAGATAATCAGATTGTCGATCGCAACCAACGCAAGATGGGCAAGGTCGATGGCATTGTTGTAGAACTCGTAGAGGGACAGCCGCCGCGACTGGCCTATCTTGAAACAGGAGTCACCACCTTAGCGCATCGACTTCATCCCCGTTGGGCGCGTTGGGTTGCCGCGATTGCCAGCAAGTGGGGCGCTAAACACACCGAACCGTTTCGCATTGCTTGGTCGAAGGTGCGAAACATCGGCATTGATGTGGAAGTGGATCTCGATGCCGAACAAACTCCCGCATTAGCCTACGAAGTCTGGCTGCGCGATCGCGTGATTAAACACATTCCAGGAGGAAGTTGATGGCAAGTCGCGAACTACACTTAGAACTGCTGCTGGGTAAATGCGTATTTGATTCAACGGGCAATCGCGTTGGACGCATTGAAGAGGTGCGCGCTCAGCAGCAAGGCGACGATTGGGTAATTGTAGAATATTTGGTGGGCATACCGGCGATCGTCGAGCGTTTGTCTGCCTGGAATTTAGGCGCAGGTTTGCTGCATCTTTTGGGTGCCCGCAATCTACATAAGGGATATCGTATTCCCTGGGAGCAACTCGATTTATTAGATCCAGAGCATCCCCGCTTAATTTGCACGATCGATGCGCTCAAAGAGATTTCCCAACAGTTAGAAAGAGATGCCCACTAGCCATAAATTTTTATGGTCAGTGTGGAGGCATTTGCGATAGATTTGAGGTTTAGCCTGCAATTTATCGGTTAGACAGCGGTTTGAATGTTTTCTGGGGCGGGCGAGGCATCATATCACTATCGATATAATGTTTGGTTGCCGATAGAAGTTACGGGTTTGTCCAAAGATTCTGTAGTAAATGTATCTCAATTTGTTACCGTTAATAAAACATTTTAGTCTAACAAATACTGTCTTTACCAGAATATTTTTCAGCAGAAGTGTATGAATAGTTGCGGGCAGTGCTTTATCTCTTAAGTAGGTCGGGCTGAAAAGACTGAAGTATGTAAAGATAGGTAAACGAGGCAACAGTTATAGCTAGGTAATGAG